>CAZUGB010000115.1:0-19206 GCA_964619925.1 uncultured Candidatus Cloacimonadota bacterium | reverse complement strand
GGAAGAAAAATGAAAAAAGAAATAAAAAATGCTTTTACGCAAGCACTTGAAGTTATCCGGACGTTTTCGGATGATTATGCAAATATTATGTTTATCGAGCAAATTTCCCAAGATATTGCCGACACATTTGTGTCAGGTGGCAAAGTGCTGATATGCGGAAACGGTGGAAGTGCCGCAGATGCAATACATTTTGCGGAAGAATTTACGGGAAATTATTTAAAAAAAAGAAAAGCTCTTCCGGTGATAAGTCTTACCGATGCCGCTCATATCACTTGTGTTGGTAATGATTTCGGCTTCGAGGAAATTTTTGCAAGAGGGGTAGAGGCTTATGGCAAGAAAGATGATTTGTTAATTGCTTTGTCCACAAGCGGCAATTCAAAAAATGTGATAAAAGCGGTTCGGACGGCAAAAGATAACAATCTGAAAATTTATGCACTTCTTGGGAAAAGCGGAGGTGAGCTAAAAGGAATTTGCGATAATCACATAATTGTAAAATCGGAGAAAACAAGTAGAATACAAGAAGTTCATCAGATAATTTTACATACCATTATCGAAGTAACGGAAAATATCTTATACGAAAAGGGATATTTATAATGAAGTTGGTTATCCAAAGAGTAAAAACCGCTTCGGTAACAATAGAAAATAAAGTTGTATCAAAAATCGATAGAGGGTTATTGGTATTTTTGGGAATTTCCGTAAACGACGATAATTCTCAGATAGATTGGCTTACAAGAAAATTGGTAAATTTAAGAATCTTTGAAGATAATAATGGGAAAATGAATTTATCCGTAAAAGATATAAACGGCGAAATACTTCTGGTCTCACAGTTTACGTTATATGCAAATGCTCTTCGCGGTAATCGTCCTGATTTTCTTGCTGCCGCAAAACCGGAAAAAGCTATTCCGTTATACGAAGAATTTATTAGGAATTTAAGTAAAAAAATCAAAGTTCAAACGGGAAAATTCGGAGCGGATATGAAGGTCGCTTTGGTAAATGACGGACCTGTAACAATTATTTTGGAAAAATAAAATTAGGAGGTAAAAATATGTATTTTGAAATTAAATCTTTTAAAAACGGTGGAAAAATTCCTGAAAAATATGCTTTTTGCAAACCTGATGAAAAAACAAAAGTTACATTTTCACAAAATCTTAATCCGCATCTTGTTTGGGGAGATTTACCCAAGGGAACCAAATCGTTGGCAATTATATGCTATGATCCTGATGTTCCTTCGGTAGGCGACGATGTGAACGTAGAAGGTAAAATTATTCCTGCCGACTTACCGAGAGTTAAATTTTATCATTGGCTTCTTTGCAATATTCCAATCAATATTAATGAAATTCCGGAAGGAGAATTATCCAACGGTGTGGTAGCACACGGAAAAAGCAAAATAGAAACCCAATTCGGTCATAACGGTATAAATAATTACACCGATTGGTTTGCCGGTGATGAAAATATGAAAGGGGACTACTTTGGATATGACGGTCCTTGTCCACCGTGGAATGACGAAATAATTCATCATTATCATTTTGTTTTGTATGCTTTGAATTCATATCTTGTATTGCCGGAAAAGTATAAAGCCGATAACCTTTTAAAGGAAATGGAAGGCAAAATAATAGAACAAATGGAATGGGTGGGAACTTACACTCTTAATAAAAATCTCAAATAAAAAAAGGCGGCTTTTTATTGCCGCCTTAAATTTTTTTAAATATTTCTTTAGAAGTTATACGTAACTTTTGCTCCGAACAAAGTCCAGTTATCGGTAAAATCCATCTTTCCGTTATCGTCCAAATTTTCATCTACAAAAGTGGTAGCCGCACCATACATCTTATGAAGTTCCAATTTTGCTGTCCAAAATTCATTAATATCAAATTTTGTTGTAAATACTGCCTCTTTTAAGTAGGTTCTGTAATTGGGTTGTCCGAAACTTTCAAAATATTTTCCATCTTTATCATCTTTGTTGTAATAATATTCCGAATAATAAGTTCCAAGTTGTAACCAGTTTGTAAATCTATAAGTTAAAGCTCCATAATAACCTTCGCCAACCAAAGGATCTATGGTAGCAGGAACAATAGGCATAGCGGGATTGCCGGTGGGAATATTTACCGTAAAGTTTTGAACGTTAAAATCGTATGTAGTATATTCGGCGGATGCTACCAAGTTACCTATGGAATATTGAATTGAGTAGGTAAAAATATCCGTGTCCCAATATGGTGATACTGATTCATTCGGGAAATAGTGGTTTGTGGATTTTTCCGTAAAGTCCATATCAAGCCAACTGTATTTGAGTATTAATCCGTCCAGAGGCGTTTCCCAAGATAGATGAACGATATTGGAAAGATCAACATCTATTTCCTGAATATCAATCAAACCGAGCGAGCTTTCCTTTGCCAATCTGCCATCAGGAGGAATATTGATTTTACCGGTTTGCAATTGGTAAGATAAATCACCAAGATATGGAATGGTAAAGTTACCGTATAATCCCACTCCTTCAATCGAATTAAAAGTATCACGCCAATTTTCATTGTAAACACTTTGCGGTAAAAAAACAAAAGTTCTTAGATTATCAACATCTCTGATTTCGTTATACAAGCCGAAAGGTATTTTCATAATACCGGTTCTTAAACCGAGCCAATCTCTGAATGAATAACCTCCGTATGCCCAGTCCAAACGAACTCGACTTTGGGGATCGGTTAAATCTCTGTAAATTAATTGAATACCCAAATGAAGATTTTCAATGGGATTGGAGCTTAAAGTCAAACCCATTTCGTTAAATTTAAAAGAACCGTCTTTACTCATTCCAAAAATATTATTTCCCGTACTTTTTAAAAAACCTTGCGATATAAAACCATGCATATCAACTAAATCCACGGCTACAGCGGCAAAAAGGAAATTGAATGATAAAATTAAAATAAAAAATATTATTACTTTTTTCATGATTATCTCCTATTTTTCTCTAACTTGAATAATTTTCACATTTTCGTTTTTTATTTCCATTTTTGGAATTACCGAAAGCGCTCCTTTTGTCTTTCCTACAAATTGAATGATTTCTTCGGTTTTCTTCATTTTTATAGGTGCTTTGCTTTTTCCGGTAAATATCAATTTTTTCCATGTGTTATCAAATTGTGTCTGCGATTTTTTTATTAGCTTCAATAGTGATTTTAATATGTTTTTTTCTTCGGGAATAATCAGAATAATATTTGAGTTATCTTTCCATTTTTTCTTTTTTCCTAAAAAAATTTTTTGAATTTCCTTTTTTGTAAAATGATCTTCTGCGACGTTTTTGTTTGCGATTAATATAATCCGAGACGGATTGGTCAGATTTTTCTTTGCAAACAATTTTCCATTAAAAGACCAGAGAGCTAGCGATAACAAAACTAAAACTACCGTTTTTTTTAGAGTCATAATTTTCTCCTTTTTCTTTTAAAATTCCTCAAATTCTTTGAACTTGCTAATTTCCTTATCTTCGATAGTATCAATCATAACATCTTTTAGATCTTGAAAACTGTTCAAAATATACTGAGCGGGGTTTTCAAGAGGAAGACTGGCATCTATAATTTTTATTCTGATTTTTGTTTTTAACATCATTAATACTTTTGCGGTATAAATAATGTCATATATTTCTACCTTGGAGGGAGAAGAAGGATTATTTACTCTGATTTTTTCCGTAAAGTGTAACACATCACCTTTTTTAATGGAATTTTTAAAAGCTTTTATCTTTTCTTCTTTGGTAGCAAAATTATTCCTTTTATTTTTGGAAGCTTTATTTGAAAGTTTTTCAACCGATTTGGGAACAAGAGCTATAATTTCATTGATATAGGGTGAATTGGGATATTTTCCGGCATAATTGGTAATTATATCCAATGAAGGTTTATTTGTTTTGAAATATTCAAAGTACTTTTTATGAATTTCGGTTGCGTATTTTGAATTCGGAAAATCGGATAAAAAGTTATCAAAAACTTGCGGTGAATTGATAATCAATGCTTCCTTATATTTTTTTTCTTCAAGTTCCAAATAATCTTTATAAAGAGTATTTATAAAATTCTTTTTCCCGTATTTTGCAAAAAATTTATTATATTCTTTGGGATCTTGTTTGTTTTTTAATTCTTCCCTTTTGGCTTTAAGTATTTCTTTTAATTCTTTACTGGCTTTTTTATAGTCGGAAAGATCGGGAAAAGTTTTAAAAAATTTGGAATACTTATTTAAAAATAGAGCATAGTTTTTTAAATTTTTATTTTGTTGCAAATTAATATAATCCGCATGTATTTGTTTAATCAAAATCGGTTTGATAAATTTTTTTAAACTTTTTGCAATATCTGTTTTGGGATAATGTGTAATAATGGAATCGGCTTTTGCAATGTCCGGTTTAAGAATTAACTTATCATAATCTTTTTTTAGCAAGTAATTAATAAAATATGCCGCTCTTTCATCATTTTTCCACTTTTCCAAAAAGATTTTTTTCATCTGGTCCGTTTTATTGGCATAATAACTGATAAAATCGTTTATAAATTCGTATTTTCTAAAACTTGTTAGAAGATTATTTTCTTTTTCTTTTAATTCCGGTTTATCCAAAAGTTCTATGGTTTTCTTACAAATAAAATTATAAGTATTTACCGGAATATTTAGAAATATCCAACCTTGAGGCGAATTAAAATTATTCTTTCCTTCCACTATGCTCAAAGATTTTGTGGGTTCTGGTTTTTCAAAATGAAATACAAAGTTTACTTCTTCGTTGGATTTAAGGATATATTTCTTTTGTGGCCACCACTTTGGTAATACTTCCACATCTTTTAAGTAGTATATTTTTGAACCGTCTTCATTATAAAGAAACATGGACTTATCGGATTGTGGCGGATAGATACCAATGCTTTGATTTTTCTTGCCGCTATTTTTGTAAGAAACATAAAACTCAGCCGAAAAGTCCGTTAACACAGCTTTTTTCAAAAGTAAATTCGGGTCATTTTTACACTTAATATTCAAATCAAAATCAACTTCTGTTGAAAAGAGCAAATTTGATACAATAATAATTACAATCAAACCTATTATTTTTTTCATATAGCCCCCATTCTCAAAACCAATATTTACAAAACGGTAAATATAAGGCAAGTTTTTTTTATTTTTCTACAAAAAGACGGACTTTAAATTATAGTAAAGTCCGTCATAACTCTCACTAAAATAAAAAGTTAAAGATTTTGTATATTTTTTAGCGGTTTATGTGCCGTGGCGGGATTAACCCCGTCACCTGATATATAACCGAGTGTCGGTCTGCCTTTTGGTACATCATTTTCGTCTGTTCTGTAAAATTCCACTTTAATTCGAATCGGTTTTCCGTCTTTTTCCAAAATATCGTTTCCTTCGCTATCTTGTTCAAATGGATTTATGGAAAGCCAAGCCAAGCCGATTGCCGCTGTACCGTTTTCATCGTTTACATTCTTTCTTTTGGAACCGATAAACAATCGTTTTTCCAAACTTACATTCGGCGAAATTATACTTGATGTTACCGTTCCAATTTTTTTACCGTTCAAAAATACTTTTCTGCCTACTACCAAACCTTCGCTAATGATAACAACAAGTCTTTTTTGGGGATTTGTAGCAATAATATCTTCAAGTGCTTTTTTGGAAATAAAAAATTCCTTTGTCATATCTACTGCGGCGTTAAATAAGGGAGCATTCACGGGGTCATGGTCATGGTCGTATTCATTTCCCATCAAAGGTAATCCGAATGTTCCTGCTGAAATTCTATTTTCGTCTCTTCCGCCTAAACCAACCAACAATCCGCCCAAATCCAATGCTTTTGTAACAATCTTTTTAAATTCTCTAACTCCTATGGCTACTGGAACATAAAGTTCCCAGCCCCATCTATTTGTATATCCTGTTCTACTTATTATAAAATGATGATTTTCATAATCAAATTCGTTAAAAGTAAAAAATCGCATGTTTTTCTTAGGATTATTTCTATTTTTTAAAACGCTTTCTCCGTATATTTCTTTTATCAATTTATAAGAAAGTGGTCCTTGTATATCTATTTTTACAAGCTCATCCGAAATATCTTTTGCATACACGTCTTCATCTTCCTTTTTGTATTGGAAAATAAAATCTCCGTCACTTAATTTTCCTTTTTCTTCGTCCGTTATATCATGTCCTGCATTTATTACCAATATAAATTTTTCATCGGATAATTTCATTACAATCAAATCGTCTCTAACCGTGGCATTCTCATTTAATAAAAGAGTATATTTGCATTGTCCGGTTTTCATATTTTTGATATTGGCGGGTAAAACTCTATCTAATAAATTGGCGGCATCTTTTCCCGTGAATTCAATTTGAGCCATATGGTCAATATTAAAAACGGATACCTTATTTATGGAAGCGGCTTCTTCCAAAATAGAAGTAAGATAATGAACCGCCATGTCATACTCTCCGAAATTATTTCTTTGAATGGGTTCATACGGTTTATTTAATTTTTCACTTAATAGTTTTTGATACCATTCTTCCGCATCGTTCAAAACGGTTTTTCGGGGTGTTTTCGGAAAATCTACGCCTATTTTATTCATAATTTTCTCCTTATATAATTAATTTGCACTATCTTTTTTGGTTGGTGTTTTTTTGTAAAGTGCAAAATTGATTAAAAAAGCGTTCATAACTCGGTGTATATTAGTAAAATATGAGAAATAGCTTGCTAACAGTCTAAAATTATATGCACTTAAATATTGATAGCATTAAGAAAAATTAAAATTCGTGTCCGTAATTTCTTTTGGAAGTAAGATATGAACCTATTATTATAAGAATTGATGATAAAAGCAAATTTAGCGAAAACTTCTCGTGCCAAAAAATTATCCCCACACTAATGCTGATAATCGGTATGAATAAAATAAGATTGGAAGTAACTTTTACACCGAGCTTTTTTATTCCGCTATTCCAAAGGTAATAGGCAAGTAATGTGCAAATAAAGGAAAGATACAAAAATGAAAAAATAGTCTGAGTATTTATAATCACACGATTATATTTGGAAAAATCATTATATAAAAATGGCAAAATGGATAATGTCCCAATCCCGAAGAGTATTTTTAAAATTGTAAATTGTGAATATTTTTTGGAAACTTTATCGTATGCAAAAGAGTATGCAATCCACAAAAAAACCGAAATGAAAATATATAAATCACCTTTCAAATGAGTATGAATTTCTTCCGATTTGTAAAATAGAAAAAAAGTTCCTAAAATGCTAATCGGTATTCCTGCCATATTTTGCCATAAAAGTTTCTTTTTTAAAAAAAATCTTGCATAAAGGAGTGTGAAAAAAGGAATTGTAGCGGTTATTAAAGATGTGTTTGCAATTGTGGTGTATTTTAAACCCGAATTTTCAAAATAATAAAAAAGTGTAACACCCAAAAAACCCATAATGATGAAATATTTCCAATCTTTTCTATCTATTTGTATATTATTTTTATCTTTGAAAAATAATAATGCGATAAAAACCAAGAAAAATCTCACAAAAGATATGAGCATAGGTGAAAAATTATTTTTTAATAATATCTTGGTGGCAAGGAAAGAGGAACCCCAAAATAGGATGGGGAAGATAGCAAATAATATAGGGGGCATTAGCTCCTTTCGGCTTTTAAAACTTCCAAAAAGGCTTCTTGCGGAACCGATACACTGCCTATTTCACGCATTCTTTTTTTGCCTTCTTTTTGTTTTTCCAAAAGTTTTCTTTTTCTGGTAATATCTCCTCCGTAGCACTTCGCCGTTACATTTTTTCTAAGGGCGTTAATTGTACTTCTTGCGATGATTTTGGAGCCGATACTTGCTTGAAGAGCTATCTTAAAAAGATGTCGCGGAATTACTTCTTTTAATTTTTCCGTTACGCTTTTTCCCCAAGAATGTGCTTTTGATTCATGACACATAAAACTCATCGCATCCACTTTTTCACCGTTTATTAAAATATCCACTTTCACAATATCGGATACAACGAATTTGGAAAAAGAATAATCCAAAGAAGCATAGCCTTTTGTTACCGATTTTAATTTATCATAAAAATCAAAAATAATTTCAATAAGAGGCATTTCGTAATGAATGGATACTCTTTTGTCATCTATATATTGCATATCTTTTTGAATACCGCGGCGTTCTTGAGAAAGTTTTATTACATTACCGATAAATTCCGAGGGAACAATTATTTCCACATCCATCACCGGCTCTTCGATATGCTCTATTTTCACAGGATCAGGCATCTCTGCGGGATTATAAATCATTTTTTCGGTTCCGTCCGTATAAAATACCTTAAATTTCACGCTGGGAGTTGTGGCAATTATAGGAAGATTGTATTCCCTTAAAAGTCTTTCTTTAACAATTTCCAAATGTAGCATTCCCAAAAAACCGCATCTGAAACCGAAGCCGAGAGCTAACGAATTTTCGGGTTCATACACAAGTGAGGCATCGTTAAGTTTAAGTTTTTCAATACTGTCTTTTAAATTTTCGTAATCTTCACCGTTTAGAGGAAAAATTCCGCTATAAACCATAGGTTTGGGTTCTTTGAAACCTTCCAGAGGGGCTTCACAGGGATTTTTTGCCAACGTAACGGTATCGCCCACACGAGCTTGACTTACTTCTTTGATATTGGCAATGATATAACCGATTTCTCCGGCGGTTATTTCTTCCGCAGGTTCTTTTATCAGCTCCAAATGCCCCAATTCCTCTATTTTGTATTCTTTACCCGTGGAAAATAATTTTATAATATCGTTTTTTTTGAATTTACCGTCGAATACTCTTATCAAGATTACCACACCTCGATAACTGTCATAATACGAATCAAAAATCAAAGCTTTTGTAGGTTTGTCCGAATCACCTTGCGGAGGAGGGATTAATTCGATAATAGCATCCAAAAGTTCCTGCACACCTTCGCCGGTTTTTGCACTGATAGCAAAAATGTTATCCAAACCAATATTTGTTTCGATATCGTGAATGGTGCCTTCCACATCGGCTTTCGGCAAATCGATTTTATTTATCACGGGAATTATTTCCAAATCGTTTTCCATAGCAAGATAAAGATTGCTCATTGTTTGAGCTTCTATACCCTGAGAGGCATCCACCAAAAGCAAAGCTCCTTCGCATGCCGCCAAACTACGGGATACTTCGTAAGAAAAATCAACATGTCCGGGGGTATCGATAAGATTCAGATAATATTTTTTACCTTTGTATTTGTAAGGCATTGTAATGGCATGAGATTTAATGGTTATTCCCTTCTCTCGTTCCAAATCCATATCATCAAGCACTTGTGAAAATTTATGCTCTTTTAATATGCCGGTAATCTCCAAAAAACGATCGGCTAAGGTGGATTTGCCATGATCAATATGAGCGATAATGGAAAAATTTCGTATAATATCTTTTAGCATAAATTAATCGGGATCTCCTAATAATATTTGTGATATTTCATGCGAACTGGATGCCGTAAGCAATTGTTCCAATTTTTCGTCGTGAAACATAAAGCATTTTGAGATATAAGCCATAGAAAATAAATGTTGCGAATCATCATGTAAAAGAAGTAGGAAATATAATCTTACCGGTTTGTTATCATTCGCTTCAAAATCGATTGGTTTTTTTGATCTGCCGAAAATAATGGCGGGTTTTTTTATTTTTGCCGGGTGCGGATGTCTGGGATGAACCAAGGCAACACCTTTACCTACCGCCGTAGAAGCCAATTCTTCACGAGCAATCAAAATATCGTATAACCAACGATGATCTTTTACCAAACCCAATGATCTGGCTTTTTTGGCCAATTCACTAATAGCTTCGAATTTATTATCGGCTTTGAAATCCAAAATAACATAAGACGGCTTAAAATAATCGGAAAATTTCTTTTTGTTTTTATTCTTTGTTAAACGAATCGTATCAGCATCATTTAAACTCGAAATCCATTCGTGCATTTCGTTTTCATCTATTTTTATAGTATTGCCTTTTTTGTATGCGTGCAAAGTTCCGTTTTTTATCAAATCCAAAATTAACGATTCGGTAACATTAAAATGTGCCATAGCTTGTTTTATGGTTATTAATTTCTTTCCCATTTCTTTACCTCTTCCAAATTAATTAATTTTAGCGGTTATTTACATAATCCTCGTTCTGATTTTTTAGAAAAATCAATGAACATCTTTTGATATTTTGTTAAATTCGGTAAATTTTCCGCATATTTCTTTGCGTCTGAAAAATTCATACCTTGTTGATAATAAATACGATAAATGGATTTTATTTCATCAATCTCTTTATTGGAAAATCCTGCTCTTCTCAAACCTACGGAATTTAATCCGATTACACGATAGGGCATACCTTCTCCTCTTGTAAAAGGCGGCACATCTTTTTTTACACCGGATTTTCCTCCTACAAAGGCATAAGTTCCCACTTTTACAAATTGATGAATAGCCGTCATTCCGCCTATTATAACGTGGTCTTCTATATGAATATGACCGGCTAAATTAACGGCGTTTGCTATTACCAAATTATTTCCCAATTGGCAGTTATGTGCTACATGCACGTATGCCATAAATAACGAATTATTACCTATTACGGTGTTTTCGTCCAAGGTTGCGGAACGATTTATTGTTACAAATTCTCTAAAAGTATTATTGTCGCCTATTTCCAGATAGGTTTCTTCTCCGTGATATTTCAAATCTTGCGGGTCGGTTCCGATTACCGCCGAATGAAAAAATCTATTGTTTTTTCCTATGATGGTATTCTTTTTTATCAATACATTCGTATCTATGATGCAACCGTCGCCGATAGTAACGTTTTTTCCTATAATGGAATAGGGTCCTATTACTACATTATTGCCGATTTTTGCCGAATCATCTATTATGGCGGTAGGATGAATATCAGTCATAAATCACTCACTATTTTTTGATGATTTTAGCCAAAAAGTCGCCTTCACAAACTTTGGTGTCGCCCACAAAAGCATCACCGTGCATTTTTGCAAGACTTCTTTTAAATGAAACAACTTTCAATTCAAATCGTAAAGTATCACCGGGTAAAACGGGCTTTCTAAATTTTACATTGTCAATCGATGCAAAATAAGCTACATAATCTTGCGGATTTTCGAAAGTATTCAAAAGCATAATTCCGCCGGTTTGAGCCATAGCTTCCACTATCAAAACACCGGGCATAATAGGATGTCCGGGAAAATGTCCTTGGAAAAACGGCTCGTTTATGGTTACGTTTTTAATTCCCACAATGCTTTCCATAGCTTCAAACTCTACTATTTTATCAACTAATAAGAAAGGATAACGATGAGGTAATATTTTTTGGATAGCGTTTATATCAAATACCACATCTTTTGTTTTATTTTTCTGGTAAATTTTTTGTAGCTGTTGTTTTTTATAGAGTTTTCTTAATTTTTTCACCAATTCGGTATTGGTTTTGTGACCCGATCTCGCGGCTAAAATATGTCCTTTTATCGGTACACCCAAAAGAGCAATGTCTCCAATCAAATCCAAAACTTTGTGGCGAACAAATTCGTTGTAATAGCGCAACTCGGTATTATTTAAAAGTCCGTTTTTTCCTATTGTGATGTCACCTTTGTAATTAAAAATTTTCTTTAATCTTTCTATCTCTTCTTTTGGTGTATCGGGATCTGCCAATACCAAGGCATTTTCCAAAGAACCGCCTTTTATAAGATTGGATTCTTTCAGCATTAAAATTTCATCTAAAAAGCAAAATGTTCTTGCCGATGCGAAATCTTGTTCGAAAACATCCAGTGAAGGCATAAAAGTGTATTGAGTACCCAAAGCCTTATGATGATAATCAACCATAAAAGTTATTTTTAGGTTATCGGAAGGAACAATAACAATGTCCACATTATCGGCAGGGGCGGAAAATGAAATAGGTTCTTCAATCTCAAAATATTCTCTTGGTTCGTCTTGTTCTTGAATACCGGCTTTTTTTAGAAGTTCCACAAAAACGATAGAGCTTCCGTCTGCCACCGGTGCTTCGGGACCATCTATTTCAATACGAACGTTATCAATATTCAAACCCTTAATAGCGGCAAGCACATGCTCTATTGTAGCTACGGTTGCCTTTCCTATACCAATTGTGGTTCCTCGTGAAATGTCAATTACATGGTCTATGTCGGCAGGTATTTTCGGTTGACCTTCCAAATCGGTTCTAACAAAATAAATTCCGTCATTCTTTTGTGCGGGTTTAAATGTTATTGTTGATTCTATTCCGTAATGAAGCCCCACACCTTTGTAACTAACTTCGCTTTTTATTGTTCTTTTGTATTCCTTCATTTGTTAATCCTTATTTTTCTTTTTGTATGATTTATAAAATTTAACCAATTCAGGGATATATTTTTCCGAAACGATAATTTTCTTTTTTAATGTGGCATCTATCGCCGGAATGCCGAAATATCTTTTTCCACCGGGTAAACTTTTTGAAATGCCCGATTTTGCACCTACTATCACATCATCACCGATATTCAAATGACCGGCAACGCCCACTTGACCCGCAAGTACCACTCTTTTGCCCAAATCCGTGTGTCCTGCCAATCCCGTTTGAGCGCAAAGAACGGAATCGTCACCTACTTTGCAATTGTGTCCCACCTGAACAAGATTATCGATTTTGGTGCCTTGCGAGATGATGGTGGATTTAAGCGTAGCTCTGTCTATGGTGGTGTTTGCTCCCAATTCCACATCGCTTTCTATTATCACGTTACCGATTTGCGGTATTTTAAGCTGTTTGCCGTTTAGCGGGTAGTATCCGAAACCGTCTGCTCCTATTACACAACCGGAATGAATAATCACATTGTCTTTTATTTTAGTGTCTTCATAAATGGTTACGTTGGGATAAATTTTGCAATTGTTTCCGATTTCGGTGTTTTTTGCTATAACCGTATTATGACCGATAAATGTGTTATCACCGATAGTTGTGTTTTCTTCTATTACCACGTTTTTTTGGATGGTAACATTTTTTCCGATTTTTGCTTTCGGTGATATGAAAGCCGTTTTATCCACGGTGGCTTTTTGAGATATTTCGGATTTTTTTAACCAGTATGAAACAATTGTCATAAATTGCAAATAGGGTGTTTTTGTGATGATGTAATTATTTTTATTATAAGATGATAAATCTATCTTATCGGAAACGAGAATCAAGCCTGCGTTGGAATTAATAAAATCTTGGTGATATTTGCTGTTTTCATAAAAACATAATGAAGATGAATTCGCTTCGTTTAATTCCGCTACATTATCTATTTTGA
Source organism: uncultured Candidatus Cloacimonadota bacterium (assembly GCA_964619925.1). Classification (GTDB taxonomy): domain Bacteria; phylum Cloacimonadota; class Cloacimonadia; order Cloacimonadales; family TCS61; genus CAZUGB01. The sequence continues at coordinate 5,975 of CAZUGB010000115.1, read as the reverse complement.
TGGTTTCGCAGTGAAATTCGCCCGAAACGAAATTTTTGATTTCTTCAAGTGATAAAGTGGTGTTGAAAATTTTCATTTTATTCGGCTTTATCCAATTCTTCAATTACTTGATCCGTAATATCATAAGCGGGTTTTGCATATAAGATGGCACCGGAAGAAGAATCCAATATATAAGAATAATTATCTTTTACTGCAATGTTTTCGATAACGGTTTTGAGTTTATCCAAAATGGGTTTTAATAATTCATTGTTTCTTTGAGCGGCTTTACCGTTTTCTCCGTATATTTGGTTGTAATATTCTTTGATTTCTTTATCGAGTTTCAAAAGTTTCTGTTGTGCTTCTTTTTTGCCTTCTTCGGTTAAAACAAGTTCTTTCGCTTTGTAGTCGGCGGAAAGTTTATCAATTTCGGCTTGCATCTTGTTAAGTTTATCTTGCCATTGTTGTTGCTCATTTTGAAAAGTTTGTTGAGCTTCTTTTGTTAATTTACTTTCGGCCATGATTCTGTCGGTATCCACATAAGCGATTTTGATTGATTCGGCGTACAAAAAGGAACTAAAAATTCCTATTACGAATATGAAAAACAATATTTTTTTCATTTTTCCTCCAATGTTATATTTTTTATTTTTTATCATTAAATTTCTAATATTACACATTGTATCCTTTTCTTAGAATACGGTTTTAAAGTCAACCGAAAAATAACGGGACAAAATATTTATTTGGAAATAATACTTTCTTGCGTGATTTTGTTACTTAATTATTAAAAATATCAGCTGTGAAGCGATTGTTAATGGTAGGCGATATTTTTCTTATTCTCTTTTTTTTCAAATATTTAATGTCAAAAGGTGTTTTTGTATTATTTCATAATGAATTGGATAAAAACATTTCGTTTGACAGAAGCGTATTATACACAATTTTGCCTTTTAAAAAATATGAGATAAGGTTTAAAGTGAAAAAATTAATTTTAATATTTCTATTGTTACCCGTTTTATTGTTTGCACAAACAAAAGATATTTCTTTTAATACTGTTAGAGGTGATTTGTATCATTTTGTTAATGTGGGATACAATATTGCATTATCGCCTTTGCATTATAACAAAGCGAATTGGGGGGAAGCGGCGGTTTATTCGCTGGCTACAATAGGTTTGTTTGCCGTAGATAAAAACGTAAAAAAGTTTTCTTTGAATCATCATAATAAAACATGTAATACGATTTTTGATATTGATAAAATTTACGGTAATAAATACACACTTTATTTTTCCGCGGGGATATACGGATATGGATTTTTTGCCAAAAATACTGATGTAAGATTATTGGGATTACATACAGTGGAAGCATTTTTTTATGCCGGTTCCATTACGGCTATTTTAAAGGATTTGATAAGTAGAAAACGACCTTATACAACCGATAATAATTTTATTTTCAAACCGATTAAATTATTCGATGATTCCTATCATTCTTTGCCAAGCGGACATGCTACGATTAGTTTTGCGGTTTCCACGGTTTTGGCAAAATATTATGATAATATTTTATGGAAAATTTTTTGGTACGGATCGGCTACCGTGGTAACTACCGCGCGAATTTATCATAATAGGCATTGGATTTCCGATGTTTTTTTAGGGGCTGTTATCGGTTATAAAACTGGTGATTACATAGTCAATTTTGATAAACGAAAAGATTTGTATTCCGCTAAAATCTATATTTCAAATAATTCTTTCGGGATAATGTATTTCTTTTAAATAAGATGTTTGTATTTGGAATATAATTTTGCCAAAAACCAAAGAGCCAAAACCGAAGATAAAAAATCGGAAATGGGGGAAGAAAACCAAATACCGTTTAGGTTCCAAAATTTGGGTAATATCAAAAGAAGCGGAACCAAAAAGATTAGTTGTCGGGCGAGTGTGAGAATTAAAGCCGGTTTGGGTTTGCCTATTGCAAGATAAATTGTGGAAGTAATAACCTGAAAGCCAACTATCGGAAGAGCTATCACGATATATTTAAGAGCTTTGCCGGCGAGCAAAATCAATTCTTGATTTTTGGTAAAAACCGAAATGAAAGTGTATGAAAAAAGCATTATCAAAACAAAACCCAACGTTGTGATAAAAGTGGCGTTTTTCATAGCTATCACAATTGATTCTTTTGCTTTGGCATATCTTTTTGCTCCGAAATTGTATCCGAGTACAGGTTGTAAACCCTGAGCTATACCAAATAACGGCATAAAAATAAATCTTATCAATCTGTTTATTATTCCATAAGCGGCAATAGCCAAATCTCCGCCGTAAACCTTTAACGAATTATTTATTATTACCACCAACACACTTCCCATAATCATTCTAAAAAGAGAAGCCGAACCCACAGCCATTATTTCGGATACTATTTTGGGCTTTATCACAAATCTCAAATCAGAAACATGCAATACGCTTTTTCCCGAATTATAGAAGAAAAAGATATACACAAGCATACTAAATTGAGAAAATACCGTAGCAATAGCCGCTCCTTTTATTCCGAGATGAAAAACAAAAATAAATATCGGATCCAAAATAATATTTAGAATTGCACCGGTAAACATAGAAAACATGGCAACTTTTGCAAATCCTTCCGAACGAATGATATTGTTTGAAATCATATCAAAAGAAAAGAAAAACGTTCCTAAAATAATTATGCGAAAATAATCTCTGGCATAGGGTAAGATATTTTCGGTTGCCCCGAAAAAGGTTAATATCTGTTTATCAAAAATCAAACTGAAAGAAACAATTAATACGGAAAAGATAAATGAAACCACATACACACTGGAAAAAGTTAATTTGGCTTTTTGAATGTTTTTGGCTCCCAAACTTCGTGATATTATGGATGCTGAACCTGTTCCGAACATTTGAGTAACGGCCATAATTATCATTTGAAGAGGAAAAACAATAGCCAGTCCGCCTATTGCAATGGCACCAACGCCTCTTCCTATAAAAATGGCATCCACAAGATTGTACAATGCCATTACTATCATTCCGATTGTAGCGGGTACCGATAACCTGAACAACAATTTTTTTATGTTGTCATCACCTAACATATCTTTTCTTTTTTCTACGTTCATAATATCATATTCCCGAATTTTTCTTTTAATTTCTCTTTTAACCTATCAAATTCATTATCGGTTATTTCCAAAAAAGTTATCTGATAAATAACCAAATTTCTTTTTGTTCTTATTCTTTTTTTCAGATACAAAATTTCATTTTTATTTAAAAAAGCTTGGAATTCGTCGGGAAATGTTTGATGTTTTTTCAAAACTATTTTTATTTTGTGGAAATTTTTTTTCTTTTTTTTATTTAACGTATCCCAATTTATTTCCAAAATTCTGTCTTTCTCGTTTTTTAAAAGGTAAACAAAACCCGGATTTGAACAATTTTTTTTATGAACCGAAATTCCTCTGCCTCTGGTAATGTATCCCACAATTTCGTCGTTTGGTTTGGGATTACAACACTTTGCAAAGTTTATCATAAGGTTTTTTATAAGTCCCAATGATATATTTTCGGATTGGTGTGTTTGTATTTCGGTTTCTTTTTTGGTTTTGCGGTTTGTTTTTTTATTAATGGATTTTTCCGAAATTACTATTTTTCCTCTACCGAGAGCAGAATAAAAATCAAAAAGGTTATAAAGTCCGAATTTTCGGGCAAATTTTATAATGTCATCTTCCGATTTATGGGGGATATGAAATTTTCTTGCTCTTCGCAAAAATATCTCTTTTCCCAAACTGATGGCATCTTCTTCCATCTTCTTTCTAAAGTAGGCATTAATTTTTGATTTGGCTTTTTTGCAAACTACGATGTTTTTCCAATCTCTGGAACAGTTTATCTCCTTTGATGTGATAATCTCCACCATATCGGCATTCTTTAATCTGGTTTTAAGCGGAACCAATTTTCCGTTTACTTTTGCTTCTTTTGTTCTTAATCCCACCTGTGTGTGTATTTCGAATGCAAAGTCTATCGGTGTAGCACCTTTTGGTAATTTTATTATCTTTTTCATAGGTGTAAATACGAAAATATAATCTTCAAAAAGATCTATTTTGTAAGAAGTTTTGTCGATTTTCGGCAAATTTGCATTTTGTTTGCCAAGTTTATAAATCCAATGAGCGGCAGGTCCGATTTCGGCAAATCTATTCATCTCATATGTGCGAATTTGAAACTCCAGCTTGTTGTTTTCTTTATCCTTCACGGTGATATGAATTGATTGATAACCGTTTTTTTTGGGTTTTCTTATATAATCTTTGTCAGCTCTGATTTTTTGAAACATGGAATGTATCACGGATGTTGCCAGATAACATTCTTCTTTGGTTTTTACAATTATTCTTATTGCTTGCAAATCCAAAATATCGTCGTATCTGATATTTTTCTTTAATTTTTTTTGATATATGCTATAAAGATGCTTACTTCTACCGAAAATTTTGAAATCGGTTATCTCTTTGCTTAATTTTTCGGAAACTTTTTTTATTGTTTTTTCTATGATTTTATCTCTTTCCGTTTTTTTTAATGCAATGATATTTGCTATATTCTTATACTCGTTATAATTCAATATTTTAAAGCAAAGATCTTCCAGTTCGCTTTGGATTTTTTTTATTCCGAAAAGAGCGGCTATGGGTGCATACAGGTTTAATGTTTCTTGTGCAATCTTTATCTGACGTTCTCTTTCTTTGTGTTGTAAGGTTCTCATATTATGCAATCTGTCGGCTAATTTCACAAGCATTACCCGAGCATCTTTTATCGTTGCCAAAAGTAAGTTTTGAAGGTTTCTCATATCAATTTGAGTTTTATTGTAATCGGTATGTTTTTCAAATGATTTCAGCTTGGTTACTCCCGCAACCAAAAATGCGATTTCGCTTCCGAAGTGTTCTGAAATATCTTCTTTGGTTGCCGGTGTGTCTTCTATCACATCATGAAGAAGTGCGGCTACAATTAATGTGGTATCTTTAAAAATTTCAGCCAAAATTAAAGCCACATTCAAAGGGTGCATTATATAAGGTTCGTTTGATTTGCGTTTTTGATTTATGTGCATTTTATAAGCATACGAATATGCCTTTTTTATTAGCTCAAAATCAAATTCGGAATCTATCTTTTTGAATATATTTATAATTTCGTTTATATTTTCATAATTCATTTTGCAGCTCTTTTTTTACTAAAATCCGTATGAGTAGTTTATGTGTAAAGAAATTTATCCAACAAGAAGAGATTTTTTTATTTTATCAAATCAATTGTTTTTACTAAAATTTCTTTTATGAGGTTTATTTTATTTGTTTTGTAGATAAACGGTTTGAAAATCGATGATAAGAGTATCAGATTGATAGCGTTATCATTTTTTTTGTCTTGTAGAATGATTTTATCGTCAATATTTTTTATGCTATGATAATGATTTGTAACGGGGGTAAAATCAAATTGAGAGGCGGTTTTTTTTATGAATGAAAATTGATCGTAAGTTAGATAACGCAATTTATAACTTAAATAAGATGCGGTAATTATTCCCGTGGCGACTGCTAATCCGTGTGGTACGGCATAATTTGATATGCTTTCCAATATATGGGCAAAGGTATGTCCCAAATTAAGATACTTTCTTATGTTTTGGTCGAAAGGATCTTTTTGGCAGATTTCCATTTTGGTTCTTACCGTTCTTTTTATAATGTCCGTATCAATTTCAAATTTTTTTAACTTTGATAAAACACCGTTGTTTTCTATCAGAGCGGTTTTAAATATTTCGGCAAATCCGTTTGCAACTTCTTTTCGAGGTAATGTTTTTAAAAAAGAATCATCAATAATAATTTTATCGGCGGGATAAAATGTGCCTATAAGATTTTTGATGTTTTCAAAATTTATAGCGGTTTTTCCTCCCAAAGAAGCGTCAACTTGGGCTAACAGTGTGGTGGGAATGTAGATAAGTTTTGTTCCTCTTTTATGTGTTGCCGCCGCAAATCCGCCGATGTCTAAGGTTATTCCTCCTCCT
>CAZUGB010000114.1:0-6463 GCA_964619925.1 uncultured Candidatus Cloacimonadota bacterium | reverse complement strand
ATTTTATAAGCCTCCGCTTTGTTAGAAGATATAGCTTAAAATTTTTCAATTATATCCTCGCAAACACCAATAAAAGGAAGACAAGAATGTTTCTGAAAGTAGGATTCATTTTTTAGGGCGATATTATATGTAGCCAATCTCCGAGCAGAAATTGTAATCTTCCTATCAGAAGAGATATTCTTGCCATAGCGGTATAACCGAAAGCGGCACCGAAGCTAACCATAAGAAAATAAATTCCCGTTCTTGCCGCAAATCCCAAAGCTCCTTTGTGAGGTTTGCTGAAATAAAAATAGATCAATCCGGTAATAGTGCCGACCACAAGCAATAACCTGCCTGCAATTTCCACCCAATTCCCTCCGATAAAAGGATTTATCATTGTAGCGGTAACTTGATTTATCACATCGGATTTAAGATAACGCACAAATCCTATACCGGCTGTGGTTCCTATCATAAGGGATATGGGATATCTGCTAAACCATTCGGCTCCTTTCACCAATCTGAAAAGCATCATAATACCGAGAATAGCGGGAATTATCTTAATCCAATTTTGAGAAAAATTATTTGCAAGAGGGTCATAGAGATTTGGTAATAAGATATTAAAAATGGTATAGATAAACCAATATCCCGCCGAAAGCCCTACAAAGATTTGTTCCGCAATTTTATAAAACGGATTGTCTTTATACAAAAAACTATATATCGCAAAGGTAACGAATGCACCCATCCAAATTCCCAGAATATGCCAAAAGTGAACCATCTATACCTCTTTTTTCTTTTTGTTTTTATAATAATTTATATTAGCCAAAATAATAAAAAATATAATTACGAGATGTCCTATTGATTGAGCGTCCATACCGCTGGTTGCGGACCCGGCTTTTTTTATCAATTTTTCATATTCCGCCGCACCTTTTAATCCGCCCAAAAGTCCATAAAGCTGATTTTGTTCGTTTACGTAGGGAAGTAGTGCCGGAGCGCTCACTGCTGTGGTTCCGCCTGATGTTTTTATGCCGAATTTATCATGTGCCACCATAACCCATTCCTTTATTCCGGGTGTTCCGGCTGAAAGAGAAATGATAAATGCAAAATTGCTAAAATTATTAACTCTGTTCAAAATGGGAAGTTTATCAACAGGTGTTTGCGAATTATCCATGGGAAAGACTTTTTTAAAATTTTTGCCCATTGCTTGGATAGTAACCATTCCACCCGCTTTGTATCCCATATTAACATAATCGGTTCCATATTTTAAATCGGGAAATTCTTCCTTTATTGCATCCAAAGCGTTACTTGCCATAGATACTCCCATAGGCCACAAAGCGGTAATTACCACTTTTAGATGTCTTCTAAAGCAATGTCGCAAAAGTGCTTTTGCCATAGGTTGCAATTCCGGCATACTTGCAGGATCGTAATCGAATGAAATCAATACCGTGGAAGATTGCGGAACTTCATTTACCATACCGAAAACCTTGCGTACATTAGGACTGGTTTCCACTGGAAAACCTATTGGTATTATCAAAGGTATAGCCACTCCGATAAACATCAAAAGAAAAATTATTCTTCTATCTATTTTGCTTTTTTTCATTAGTCACTCCCCAAGTATGATCTTTCTATTCCCAAAATAATGCGAAGTGACGAACCTATTATTCCGAGACCTGCTCCTATCATTATAGCTCGTTGACCTGCTGTGTTCGGATATTTCATTATAAACGCCGCCACATTAGGTAAATGCAAAAAATCCAAAGAATGAGGCAACCAACCGGTGAGCATACTACCTACCGTTGTTCGACCCAGCATTACCAAAATCGCTGATATAAGAAGCAAATTGGATTCTATTGTTCTGCCTATAAAGGCTCTGTATGCCGCAGATGCTATAAAAAATGCAAGCAAAGAAAACATGGTTGCCGATAGATTTTGATAAAGATAATTAAAAATATAATCAAACGGCTTGTAACCGATGGCGGCGGTTATCTTTGCTCCGTCGCCAAAAATTCCCGCACTTTGTTGCGTTCCCCAAAAAAGTCCGGCGAGTACCATAATAAAAAAGCTTACAAGAGCCACAATATAATATTGCCAATTGCTCATTTTGAAATGTATCTTAATCATATAAACTTTTATTAAATTCAATTGTCCCAAAATGATTGCAAAACCTGTAACTATCAAAAACCAACCTTCCAAACCGGAAGTTAATGTGCCGAATGGTTTATGAGGAATAAATTCCGATATAAAAACCAACAAACCGGCAAAAAAAGTTATCAACAAAGGTAATTGTCTTTTCATAATCCGTCCCGCCTAATGTATTTCCAAAAAATCTTTTAAAAAATGAACACCGAAGATTTCCAAAATAATCCCTAAAACCAATATGGAAACGATAAGAGCTTTGCCTAAATCCTGACCTTTCAAACTTCCTAATTGATGCGGATCTTTTGATAAATAAGCCGATGCCGCAAAAAGTTCTTCGCCTATCAAGGTATAATCACAGGCGGCAACGAAAAACGGCAATTGGCTCGGCATAGCGGTTCCGGCGGTTTGAATTGCTCCGCTGGCAAAACCCGTTTCGGCCAAAATCAAAGATTCCGCATAAAAAGCACCTAATAAAAAGATTGCCGCAGGATGTTCACGAACGATTATACCATCCACACCTGCAACATAACCGAATTGGTCGTCGGTAAGATAAAAAACCGAATCGGGATTATAAGCATCGGGTCTTCCCGCTTTCATAAATGATTCTTTTACAATCTCTTTCGCTGTGGAAAGCACCATTGATTTTGATACGGGAACCAATAAATCCGCTCCGTGTTCCGCCGCTTTGTAAGATAGTTTTCCCAAAATAGTCAATCCGGCGATTGTTTGCATATCGTCAATATCGTTAATTCCGGGAATGAACATTATCGGTTTTCCCATTTCCGTTGCTCTTCCCACCGCTTCGTCCATAGATTCCAAACCGGCAATAGGTCTGATATAAAGTTCTTTCCCCGATTTTGCGGAAAAAATATAGTAAATTATGGCTATCGCGAGAATCAAACTCATTATCAAAAGGGATATTTTTTCGTTGTTAAACCATTGTGCTTTTGCTATTGATTTTGTTTCGAGTTGTAATACCGGCGCTTTGGCGGAATCAGTGGCTGTTAAGATATAATGATATTCTTTCCCGCTAATAATGTTTTCCGAATCGGTTTTGTTTCCTTTTAGATTATTTGTAGTGAATAAAATCTTTTTCTTATTGTCGGGATTAATTCTACTAATCGTAATGGTTTTAACACTCGGATTTTGAATATTCCAGATTATTGTAAGCGAAGAACCGTCGTCATTCGGGGTATCTTTTGAAATAAATTCGTTTGAATACAAAACCGTGGCAACCGTAATTATAAAAAAAAGCAATATCTTTTTCATCGTTATTCTTCTTCTTTATAGTTTTCTACCGCATTAATGGCATCCTCAACCGTGGGATAAATATCAAAAATCCTTTTTGCTCTGGTAATTTCGAATAGGATTCGCGGTTTTTCCCTTAAACTTGCTATAAAAATATTACCATTGTTTTTTGATATTACCTTTAAAACGCTTATTATCGAACCCAAACCGGTACTATCCATAAATTCGAGTTCCGAAAAATCGAAAATTACAAATCTGGTATCTTTAAGATAGTTAGAAATTTCCGCTTTGAAATGAGTTGTATTTGAAATGTCCAAACGTCCCGATACTTTAACGAGCAAATATTTCTCGGTTTTTTTAAAATCAAGTTTCATACCATTCTCCTTATATCAAATTATTATTTCTAATAAATTCATCTCCGCTACTCTTTTTAATGTAATATCTTTAGCTATGGAATAAATAATCTGAAAACCCCGACCGTTTGTGGCATATTTATTATCCTCTTCTTTTATTGCAACTTTTTTAATCGGCAATTCCCATTTTTTTAATTTATCCCAAATTTTTATTTTGATATTATCATCCGTTTTTATTTCTATAACCGCTTTATACGATTCATCATTATCCGCACCATGAATTAGCATATTATTTAATATTTCAATCAATAGCAATTCGAAATAGTTTATTTTATCTTTGGAAACATTTTTTGTTTTTAAATAGCTAATAGCATTTTCCACCAGTTTTCTGTTTTCCGAATAGGTTATTTTGAGTGTTGCTAAAAAATCTTTTTGTTGTTTTTTTGTAAACGTGATTAATGTAAAATCGTCTTTTCCCAAATCATAATTTTGTTCCATGGCATATTTTCTGATTTTGTGTGGATAGGATACGATATCATTATCGTAAGAAATCATATTCCTGATAATGGAAGTAAAAGTTTTAAATCCCATTATTTTTCCGTTTTGATTTTCGCATTCGTAAACGCCGTCGGTATAGAGGAAGTATAATTTTTCTTTTTCAAAGGGAATAGAAATTTCATTAACTTGTTGATAGCTATAATCTTCAATCCAACCGATAGGGATGTCACCTTTTTCGTCGTAAATTTCGATTTGTCTATTTTGAGGCGAAAAGACTAGTAAGGGTGGATGTCCCGCATTATAAAAACTGATTGTATTTTTATCAGTATCGATTAATGCCATTAAAAGTGTCATATAATTATCGGAAAAGATGTTTTTTATAAGCGTTTTGTTTAGTTGCGTTATGATTTTGTGCAAAGATAAATGTTGTTTACTACCTTGAACCAAAAAATTTATAATTGATTTTACGGCTGTCATTATAAGTGCCGCTTGAACACCATGTCCCGAAATATCCGCCACATATATTACGTATTTGTTTTGTGAAATTCGTATTAAATCATAAAAGTCACCCCCGATTTGCGTGGAAGGATTATAACATGTGGATACCGAAAAAATCTCTTCGCGAATAAACCAATCGGGAAGTAAATATTTTTGCACTTTTGCCGCAATCTCTAATTCGTGACGCAAATTGTTGTATAATGAATTTAACTTTTGTTCGGCTTTTTTTTGTTTGGTTACATCAACCATAATGCCTATAAGTCCGCTGAATTTTTCACCCTGCATGTTGAATTTGGTAATCGTAAAAATAAAATAATGCTCTTCGGAATCGGGATACGGCAGTTGCGCTTCTCTTTCTATCGTTTTTATGTCGGAATCGGAAACTTCCTTATTTAAAGAGTTAATTTTTTCCGCTACCTCTTTGGTGGCTACATACTCTATTTTGTTACCTATTATTTTTTCCTTAGGTTGTCCGATGAAATTTGCAAAAGCATCATTACAACCGAGGTAGATATTGTTTTCGTCGGTATAGTAGATAGGGTTGGGTATTGTTTCCAATAGAGTTAAAACCAGTGTTAAGTTTCTATTTAGAGCTTCTTCAACCCATACTTTTTCGGAAATATTTTTCAAGGAAGTTAAAATCAAATCTTTATTTTTATCAAAATATTTTAACGAAATATTTACATCGGTTCTGCTACCGGCGGAAGAAAGAATATGATAATCGAAATCGGTTGAATCAAAATATGCCAATTCTTCTATCTTTCGTTTTATTAGCGTTTTATTATGAAATAATTCTATAAAATTCAGTTGGTAAATAATTTCCGGCGACAAATCCAACAATTCGGCGGCTTTACTATTAAAATCATAAATATTACCGGATGAATCGTGAATAAAGATAGCATCATCAAATTTTTGAAAGATTTTTTCAAATTTGTCCTCTTTTTCGATTAATTCCAAATGATTGATACCAAGAGCTATTTGTTCCGAAATAAATAAAATATCTTCGTTTTCCAAATGTGTTTTAAAAAAAATGTATCCTAATAAACTATCGTTAAAGATTAATTCCTTCTGGATTATAATCGAATTTTGTTCGAATGATTTGGTAAAGCATAAAAATTGTGCATTATTTTTGATAAATTGAATAAAACAATGTTTAATTTTAATCGGATCCGTTTGAAAAATCTTTCCTTTGGTAAAAAATTCCTTCAAATCGTTATTCTTTTTTAGAGTTATAACCAAAACATCTTCCGAAAAATTGTTATCAATCAAAAAATTCGATATGTTAATAATGAAATTGTAAGGTGTTGTTTTGTTTTTTATTAATTGTAAAATTTTACCGGCAAATTTATCTTTATCAAGCCTTACCATGATTATTCTGTTTTTAATCCAAAGATTTGTATTTTTTATAATAATTCATAGCCAGCTTGTAATTTCCGAAAAATTCATATTGATCGGATAAGGATTTATAAAGCTCTTTTAATAAACTGTTGTTATGAGTCTTTTGAGCGAGTTCAATAGCTTTGTTTTCAAACTCTTCGGCTTGTTTTTCCTGCTTTTTTATATGATAAATTTTGGAAATTTTAATTAGATTTAACACAATACCCTTGTTGTCATTAGTTTCTTCGGAAAGATTTAAAGATCTTAAATAATATTCCATTGCCATATCGGGATTTTTTAATGAAAGATACGTATCGGCTATGTTGTGAAACAAAACTCTCGATATTTCTTTGTTATGGTATTTTTTGGAAATC
>CAZUGB010000113.1:0-9352 GCA_964619925.1 uncultured Candidatus Cloacimonadota bacterium | reverse complement strand
TACAAATCCAGTCCTACCGCTTAATTTTTTTGTGAAAAAATACAAACATTCCTCCGAAAAATTTTTTTCCCTCCATATATATATCACAAAAAGGGGTCGAAATAAGACACCAACCCCCGAACTTTTTTTATTTTTTATAAAAAAAATTTGTTTTAATCGCGCAAAATAATGACAAAAAGCACAGATAACGGATTATATGACATAGAGTTAATAGTGTGTGATAAAAAAATAAAAAAAATTCAAAAAAATAATTCCCAAATAGATGATTTTCTAATAGATGAAAATATAATATTCTTCTTGACACTATCATCGGCGGATTTTTATTAGCCTCAAACATACGGAGGTTTTGGTATGAGTAAATTGGAAATAATCGTTTTGGGGCTTTTGAATAAGAATAAAATGTATGGTTATGAAATAGTAAAGTTCTTCAAAGATACGGGATTTCATCTATGGATGAAGATTAAATTGCCCTCAATATACAAAGTGTTGTCTCGCTTGGAAGAAAAAAAGTATATTATAAAGCAAAAAATTATTCAACAGGACGGCATACCAAAAAACGAATTTGTTATCACACAAGAGGGAAGAAACAAATATTTTAACGATCTGAAAGAATTTGTATTAACAAAAAACAAAATCAATTTTTTCGAATTTATATTTTTTTCGCTCATAATGGAAAAATCGGTAGATAAAAGCACGTTTATAAAAGCCATTGATATGCAAATAGAACAGCTTGACGAAAAAAATTACGAAGCGGACAAAAAGCATCTGGCATTAAGAAAATTCTTCCCGAAAGAAAATTATATTACATCCTCATTAAGTGAAAATTTTCGGTTGGTAAAAAAGATTCATTTAAAGATGTTAACCGATATGAAAGAAAGAGCGCTTTCAAACAAAAGTAACGACTATTTTATTTCGGAGGATAAGAAATGAAAATAAAAATCATCATTGTTATGCTTTTTCTCTTTTGTATTATATCGGCAAAAGAAATTACGTTGCAAGAAGCGATAGAGATAGGTTTGCAACACAATACCGAGTTAAAAAGCACACAAGCCGATTACAAAAGTTCTCTCTGGCAAAAAGCGGGAGCATTAACCACTGCATTACCTTCGGTAAGTTTTTCGGCAAGAACTTCTCACACATTACAATCGTCCGTTCCGGTCTTTCCCGGAATGCCTTCATATTCCGATAACGGAAGCTACGGAATAAATTTGTCTCAACCTCTGTTTTTGGGAGGAAAAATAATTACAGCCTATAAAATGGCATCCGAAACGGAAAAATTAAAAAAAATTGCTTTGAAAAATAAAAGAAGCGAAATAATTAATAAAATTACTTCTTCCTACTACAATGTGGTAAAACAAGATGCTATGCTATCTATTGTAAAACAACAATTAACAAGCGCAAAAAAGAGCTTGGCGATAGCTTTTTTAAAATATTCTAACGGTCTTATTTCCGAAGCTCAGTTATTACAACTGAAATTGAATAAAAAAAATAAGGAGATAGATTTGATAACTCAAAAAGTGGCATTAAAAACCGCTTTGGATAATTTGAACGATATTCTCGGCGGAACAAAAGATTATACGGTAACAAAAAAACAAAAAATCAACTATACCGACTTTCGAACAGTAATAGATACATTGTCAAAATTTGATACTATCCCTTTAAAAATAGTGGAAAGATGCAAAAACCATAATCTCACATTCTTGCTTTCGGCAAAAAGTGTAAAATTGGCTAAATTGTCTCATAAATTATCTTATGGTGATTTTTTGCCGAGCCTTACGTTTTCTTATTCAAAGAATTGGCAATCAAATTGGAATAATTTCGACGAATTGAAAAATGCGGATTTTAAGCCCTCGTCTTCTTACGGATTTAATTTTTCATTACCTGTTTTTCCCATTGTAAATAATTATTCCAACTATAAAAAATCTTTATGGAATTATAAAAAATCCCTTTATGAAACGCAAACTAACGAAAAAAAAATATTAACCCTTTTAAAAACCACATATTGGCAATTTATCACATCATACAAAAGAATAGAAAGTAGCAAAATAGCGCTGGAATATGCAGATAAAATGTATAAAATTTCAAAAGAAAAATTTGAAAAAGATCTTATTTCTTCAAATGATTTGCTCACGGCTCAAATATCTTATCAAAATGCGCAGGTAGGATATATAAACGCCATTTATCAATTTATTGATATGAAAAATAATCTGAAAAGTATGCTTAATTTCGACGAAGATAAAAAATTAATGGAATTTTTGAAAAATACGGAGGATAAATAGATGAAAAAGATAATTTTTACCCTGCTGATAGTGTTCGTTCTTTTGTTCGGTTGCAAAAATATGAAAAAAGGCAAATATCATAAGAAAGTAAATGAAAAGAAGACAGTAAGTGTATTAGTGGATACTCTAAAACCTAAAAACGTGGAAAGTTATATAGAATTTTCCTCACAACCCGAAGGTATTGTGGACATCACCCTCACAAGTCAAGTATCGGGAACAATAAAAGAAATTTATAAAAAAATGGGAGATAAATTAAAGAAAGGCGACGTTATCGCCGAAATCGACAATGACGATATAAAAATTCAATTGTTGCAGGCAAAAGCAAATTTCGAATCTGCAAAAGAAAATTACAAGCTGGCATTAAAACAATTTAAAGTAAATAAAGATTTGTATGAAAAAAGCAAACTTATTTCCGGTGCGGAGTTTGACAATTCCGCAAGCAAACTGAAATCGGCTGAAGCCGCTATGAATATGGCGAATGCAAATTTTAAAAAGATGCAAAGAATGCTGAATAATTCTCGTTTCCTAGCCCCCGAAGCGGGTATTTTGAATTTTTTGTATATCAAAAAAGGTCAGGTAATCGGAGCCGGAAAACCGGTATGTAGCATTGTTGATCCATCAAAATTAATAATAAAAGCCGGTATCAGTCAAACGGATATTTCCGATATTGAAAAAGGAAGAAAGGTAATCATAGAAAAGAACGGAACGATTTTAAACGGCAAAATCACAGCATTGGGAATAAAACCGATAGACAGGGCAAATTATCCCGTGGAAATCACTGTGAAAAATCCCGAAAATAAAATTTTACCCGGTATGATAGTAAAAGTGAAAATCCTAAAAAAAGTGTATAAAAACGTGTTAACCGTTCCCGATGTATGCATCAAAGAAGAATTTGATAGAAAATATGTTTATGCCGTGGAAAAGGATAAGGCAAAAAAAGTTTTTATAAAAACGGGTATGAATATCGACGGCAACGTAATAGTAACAAGCGGATTAAGTGAAGATGACAAAATAATATACGAAGGATTGGAAAATATCAGAGATAATATTGATGTAAAAGTGTTGAACGGGAGTAAATAAAATGACACCTGCCAAATTTTCCGTTAATAACTCGGTTTTGATAAATATGATAATGATAATCGTTTTTATCTTTGGCATATATACCATGATTAAAATGCCAAAGGAAGAAATGCCGGCAATCGATTTTGGAGCTTTTTACATTGTGGTGGCTTATCCGGGAGTTTCTTCGCTTGAAATAGAACAACAAATAACAAAAAAAATCGAAGATGAAATATCGAATGTGGATGATGTGGATTTTATCCAATCTTCTTCCAATCAGGGTAGGGCGGCGATATATGTTCAGATGTTACCTAATGCGGATATTGATAAGGCTTGGAACGATTTGAACACCGAAATGGATAAAGTGAACGATTTGCCTGATGATGCGCAAAAACCCGTGATATTACAATTAAATATGCGAGAAGTAAATCCTATCTGCTCGATAAATCTTTCCGGTGACTATCCGCCTAATACATTAAGAGAAATTACCGAAGATTTGAAAGACGTAATTTTGGATGTTCCTTATGTTTCCAAAGCGGAGATTGCCGGTACCAGAAAAGAAGAAATAGATGTGGAATTGAATTTGGATAAAATAAACGGCTACGATTTGACCGTAGATGATATAAAAAATATTATCAAGTTTAGAAATATGAACATACCCGCAGGTTCCATGAAATATAAAAATCAAGAATATATCATAAGGACTTCGGGTGAATTTAAAAATACGGATGAAATTGCAAATTTGGTGATAAAAACGGATAAAAACGGCGGTATCATCAAGATAAAAGATGTGGCTACGGTAAGGGATACTTTGGAAGAAGCTACCGTAATTTCCAAGTTGAACGGCAAGGTCGGTTCAAATATTATGGTGTATAAAAAAGCCGAAGGTAATATTATCAAAGTGGTAAAGGATATCAGAGCCAAGGTAAAAGAATACAACGCAAAATTTAAAAATTTGGATATTCAGGTACGAAACGACGGTTCCGAAAACGTTAAAAAAAGTATCAGGACGTTAAGTCAAAATGCTTTGATGGGTATTATTTTGGTATTTATTACGTTATGGATATTTATCGGTTGGAAAAATGCCTTATTTGCAAGTTGGGGTATTCCGTTCAGCTTTTTTCTCACTTTTATTTTGATGAATTATTTTGATATTACGATAAATAACCTCACTTTGTTTGCCCTTATTTTGGTTTTGGGAATGATTGTGGACGATGCTATTATTGTTTTGGAAAATATTCACAGATATACCGAAATGGGATATTCACCCAAGGAGGCGGCGATAAAAGGCACAAACGAAATAACTTTGCCCGTAATTTCCGCCGTGGCTACCACAATTGCCGCATTTTTGCCTCTTTTGATGATGAAGGGAATGATGGGAAAATTTATGAGATATTTTCCTGTGGTTGTTTCTTTGGCTTTGGCGGCTTCTTTGTTTGAAAGTTTAATTATCTTACCTTCTCATGTTGCCGATCTTACCAAAAAAAGAAAAAAAACAAAAGATTCCGAAAAAGATGTTTTGCAAAAGCCGGAACAAAACAGAGCCACACGATTTGTGGTTAAGAAATATAAAAAGTGGATAAAGCGGGTTTTAAAACATCGCGGATTGAGTATGTTTTTTGTAATATTGGCATTTGTTTTATCATTCGTAGCTTTGGGTGTGGGATTGGTAAAATTTGAATTTTTTCCCAAACGTGTTCCCAAAACATTGGTTTTGAATATCAAAGCCCCGCAAGGAACAAATTTGGACGAGAGTTACAATATTGTTAGCGATATCGAAAAATATATCTTCAATATGAAAGAATCCAAAGATATAGAAGCCGTGGTTTCCAATGTGGGAAAAATAATTGAAAACAAACGTTGGATAGTGGATTCGAGATTTTCCGAAATAAGAATGGATTTGGTAGATCCCGACGAAATGAAATTCGGTCTTTCCCAAATAAAAGATGCCATTAGAAAATATTTGGAAACAAAACCGAATATTATAAGCTACGATTTTAGCGAACAGGAACACGGACCACCCACGGGAAAGGATATAGAGCTTAGAATAAAAGGCGATGATTTGGAAATGCTAAAAAAAGTGGGGAATTATATTATAGAAAAAATAAAAACAATTCCCGGAACGGCGGATTTACAAACGAGTTTTAAAGAAGGCAAAAAAGAGATTACGGTAATTCCCGACAATGAAAAAACCGCACTTTACGGGTTATCGGTGTGGGATGTGTCAAAACTTCTTAACATCGCTTTTTACGGAACTAAAATAAGTAAATATCGCGGCAACGGAATAGACGAATACGACATTGTGGTAAAATTACCGGAAAATTATGTGGATTCCCCCGAAAAATTAAAAAATTTGAGGATAAGAACACGAACGGGTAATTTGGTTTATCTTAAAGATGTAGTTAAATTTGAGATAACTACCGGATATGCGGAAATTGACCATAGAGACGGCAAAAGAATCATCACCATTACGGGAAGCGTAACGAATTATGAAAAAGACGGAAAGATGATAAAAAGAAGAGCGGGAGAGGTTACACGATTGCTAAAAGGTAATTATCTCACGGGACAAAAAGGTCTTTTATCCGACATATCGGAACGATTTCCGGGTTATCACGTTGAATACGGGGGACAGGCGGAAGAACAGAAAAAAAGTTTCAATTCGCTCTATATTGCTCTTATTGTAGCTTTGTTATTGGTTTATACCATTTTGGGAACTCAATTCAAATCGTATGTTCAGCCGCTTATAGTGATGTTTGCCATTCCGTTTGCATTTATCGGTGTGATTTTCGGATTGATGGTTACCGGATTGCCTTTTTCTCTTATGACGCTTATATCCGTGATAGCCTTGGCAGGCGTGGTGGTGAACGATTCGCTTGTTTTGGTGGATTTTGTAAATAAAGAACGAGCAAAAGGCGTGGACAGGTGGAATTCTTTAATAAACGCCGGTGCAATTAGGTTGCGTCCTATAATTCTAACAACGGTTACCACTATTTCGGGTTTCTTACCTATGATTTTTTCATCCTCTTCCGCCACAAAAGATTGGAAACCAATGGCGGTGAGTATAGCTTTCGGTTTGGCGTTTTCCACATTGCTTACTTTGTTTGTGATACCGGTAATTTATTCTTTTGTTGATTCATTCTTCGGTAAATTGGGGTTGACCAGATTTAAAAGCCATAAAAGTTTTGCCGAAAGTGTAAAAGAGGATGATTGATGAAATCAAATAGTTTTGGTAAATATTTTGGAATTACCACGTTCGGGGAAAGTCACGGTAAAGCTATCGGTGTGGTATTGGAAGATGTAAAGCCCGGTATGGAATTTCCTTATGAAAAGATTAAAAAGGCGTTATCGGAGCGACGTCCCAAAAACAAATTTTCCACAAAAAGAATCGAAAAAGATGAATTTGAAGTTATATCGGGTGTGTTTGAAGGAAAAACTACCGGTATGCCGATTTGCATCCTGATTTACAACAAAAATCAACATTCTCTTGATTATGAAGCAATAAAGGATGTTTTTCGCCCTTCTCATGCGGATTATACGTTTTATCACAAATTCAAGATTTACGATTATCGAGGCGGTGGTAGAGCTTCCGGAAGAGAAACCGTTGCCAGAGTTGCAGCCGGTGCCGTCACCGATAACATCATAGGAAATATAAAAATATATGCTTATCCTATCCAAATAGGTAAAATAAAAGCTTCTCACATTGATTTGAGCTTTGTAAACGAATTGAATTGGCATGATAAAAACAATTACGAACAATTAAAAAAATATTTGGAAGATGTAAAAAAATCAGCCGATTCGGTAGGCGGTATTGTGGAGGTAACCATAAAAAACGTACCTGTCGGTTTGGGAGATCCGGTTTTTGAAAAACTTGATGCAAACATTGCAAAAGCAATACTTTCGATAGGTGCGGTAAAAGGCATTGAATTCGGTGCGGGATTTCATTTGGCTTCCCTTACCGGCTACAAAGCAAACGATCAAATTGATAAAAGCGGGTTTCTTTCGAATAACGCCGGAGGAATTTTGGGAGGTATATCCACGGGACAGGATATCGTCTTTCGATTTGTAGTAAAACCCACTTCCTCAATCGGAAAAGAACAAAAAACAATAGATATATCGGGTAATGAAACAACTATTAACATACAAGGCAGGCATGACACTTGTATCGTATTTAGAATTATCCCCGTTGCCGTAGCAATGATTAAACTGGTTCTGGCGGATGCGATATCTTATCAAAAGTTGCTTACTGCGGAAAATAGAACGCTATCGGATTTTAGAGAGGCATTTGAAAAAATCGATGAAGATATTTTGATAGCAATCGGTAGAAGAATGATGCTTTCCCAAAAAATAGGAAAATACAAACGACAAAATAATTTATCCGTTGAAGATTTGAAACGTGAAAAGGAAGTATTTGCAAATTTAGAGAAAAAAGCAAAAATCTGGGGTATTTCCGAAGAAAGCGTAAAAAAGATTTGGAAAATATTAATGGAAGAAAGCAAGAAAAAACAAAAATTATGATAATCCTTTCAATTCCTTATTTAAGTACCGATTTTGTAAAAAAAAATATTCCTCGAAGCGGCTTTGATCTTCTCGAATTTAGGTTGGATTATTTAAAAGAGCTTTCCGCTTTTGATAAAGATTTGATGAACAGACAAACTATTATCACCATTCGAAATAAAAAAGAAGGCGGAATAAATTTTTTTGATGAAGCCCAAAAATTAAATCTTTATCGTTACGCCCAAGAAAAAGGTTGTTTGATTGATTGCGAATTGTCCTTTTATAAAAAATATAAAGATAAACTTCATAACGAAAATATCATTCTTTCTTACCACGATTTTTCCGAAAACACAGATATGGAAGCAATAAAAAAAATTTTATCCTATTCGGATAAGGTAAAATACATCAAATTGGCATTAACTGTAAACAAATGGAAACAATTAAGAGAAATCACAAATCTTATTTCCGATTATAAAAACGTAATTTTTGTCTCAATGGGGATTACCGGAATAGTTAGCAGATTAATATACAAAAAGATAGGGTCGGCGGCAACTTACTTCGGTTTGGATAAATTTTATACCGCACAAGGACAAATCTCGCTTTCGAATTTATGGTTTGATCCGCGAAAAGCGAATAAAAACACTCTAATCGGCGGCTTATTGGGAGGAAAACAGGTATATGCATCAAGGGGATTGGATTTTTATAATAAATATTTTAAAGAACATAAAATTAATGCGATTTATTTACCCTTTTATGCCGAAGATGTAATGGATTTTTATGATTGGTATTCTGGTAAGAAGCATTACGGATTATCCGTTACAATGCCTTTTAAGGAAGATATTGCAAAGTTATTTGATGTTAGTGGCGTTTATAATTTATTGGTGGAAAACAAATTGTACAATACCGACGAAATAGCGTTACGAAAAGCCGCATTATTTTTAAATCTAAAAAAAAACGATAGCGTATTGATTTACGGAAGCGGCGCTATGGCAAAACTTGCTCTTTCTTTGTTTTCGAATATGAAACTTTACATATTTGCAAGAAATAAAACAAAGGCGGAAGAACTGGCTATTAAATATAATGCTACATTTTTCAAACCGGAAAAGGTAGATTTGCTTATAAATTGTACGCCGTCGGGATTAAAAGAAGATTTTTTTGCAACAAGCAAAATAAATACCGCTTTTTCATCACTTATCGATTTGCCGTATTCGACAAAACAAGATACTATGCTTGTGCAATATGCAAAAAAGAATAAAATTCCATATGTTGACGGTAATATGTTTTGGCATTGGCAAGCGGAAGGTCAGCTAAATCTTTTTCTTCAAGCCATAAATAATGCGAAACGGTGAAAGAGATATAATAGGATCTGTTCGCAAATTTTTCTAACTCATCTCCTGCCCTTCTCTTTCCAAAAGAGAAGGGAGCAACATTTCCTCCTCTTTACCAAAGAGGGGGATAGGAGGAGTTCAAACCAAGTCAAAAACTTAGATTGAGATAAAATATCAAATTGATTTCTTTTT
>CAZUGB010000112.1:0-4218 GCA_964619925.1 uncultured Candidatus Cloacimonadota bacterium | reverse complement strand
TGATAATAATAAAAGGCATATTTTTCTATTACCGTTTATTAAATCTCTAAAATCGGCAACCCTTATCCCCTCGTTTTTGTCTTTCAAATATTCCAAAAGTATTTTTCGATATTTGTTAACTATTTTCGCATGAATAAAATTGCCGTCAATATTGTATGCCTCGCCTCTATTTACAAGCAAACGCAATATCTGTTTTAGTTTGGATTCGTTTATTCCCTTTTTTTCCGCTTTCGGTATCAAATCGGACATCAATGGTGTTTTTAACTTACTGTTTATCAGATAATTATTTACAAAATTTATTTGTTTTTTGTCTTCCAATGTCAATTGGATATTATGTTCATACAAAATCCAAGTATTGTTTTTAAGTTTTACCAAATTCTCATCCGCCATCTGTTCCAAAATGACTTTGAGTAAATCCTTATAACTTTTTGATTCGGTCAATCCCAAATATCCAATAATTTCTTCGATTGTTTTTCCGTTTTCGTCCAACGGATTTCTTTTGTGATACTGTCTTAAAATTCTAAGCGTTCCTTTTCGGATTTTTTTCATATATTCGCTTGGAATCAAGATAATATTCTTTTTATCCGATATAATGGAAATATCTTCGGGCAAATCGGAAGAAATGGTTTTCAACACAATTTCTTCTTCAACATTTAATTTTACCGCTATATCTTTGTAGTTTATACCGAATCTGTTTTTATAAACTTCCATTGCAATCAAATCTTTTAATTCACCGGATGCTACGGAACGCAACTCTTCCAGTAATTTTTTCGGTCTTCTTCTATGATGCAACGGATTTGCGTCTATAATCGTACCACCACCCAAAGTAATTTCATTTGAACTGTTTCTGATAATAAATTTATCATCGTGCATCAAAGCGCAAGGAAACCCGAAAAGATGAATTTGAGCAATTCCTTCCTCATTCGGTTTTAAATAATCTCTATCCAATAAATGTATCTTAGCCTGCGATTGATATGTCCCCGATAAAAAAATTACCTGTGTCCAAAGTTCCAAACCGTAAAAGGGATTAATCAGTTTAATTTTTACGTCAATCATAGTAGTTACCGGCAGTATTCTATCGGATAATAACATACCTCTTTTAAATTCGCTTCTATCCAAATTTACCAAATTCATAGATGCTCTGTCGCCGGTATAAATTTTGTCCACTTCTTTATGATGATGCTCCATTTTTCGTATTCGCAATTTCTTGTTTCCGGGCAAAAGATATAAGCTGTCATTCTTTTTTAACGTACCGCTTAATACCGAACCGTTTACTATGGTTCCAAACCCTTGAACCGTGAAAATTCTATCTATGAACATTCTAAAAATCAGTTTTTTTTCTTTATCGGGTATTAGTAGGGCAAATTTTTTGATAAATTGCTTTAATTCCTCAATACCGTTGCCATTTTTTGCAGATACTTCCACGATAGGGCAATTTTCCAAAAATGTTCCTTTCAGGCTTTCCGTTATTTCTTCTTTTGCCATTTCTTTTAATTCGTCATCGACCAAATCTATCTTAGTTAAAGCTACAAAACCCTTCTTCACATCTAAAATTTGCATTATTTTAAGATGTTCAATTGTTTGGGGCATCACACCGCTATCTGCGGCAATTACAAGCATTGTAAAATCTATTCCGCTGGCTCCCGCCGCCATTGTATTGATAAAATCTTTATGACCCGGCACATCCACTATTCCTACGCTTACTTCATTATCATAATCAATGTGAGTAAACCCCAAATTGATAGTTATACCTCTTAATTTTTCTTCTTTATGAGTATCACAGTCGAAACCGGTAAGAGCTTTTACCAATGTGGTTTTGCCATGGTCGATATGGCCGGCTGTTCCCATTATTAGATGTTTCATTCCATTTCCTACAAAACTTTTTTCAAATTGGTTGCTATTATATCGAAATCATTTTCATCCAACACCAAAACGTCAAAAAACAATTCACCTTTACGTAATATGGAAAGAACGGGAATATCCTGTTCCAATAATTTATGATAAATCACCGAAGCTTTTATTTTTTTGTTCGGTTTTAATTTAACGGCATAACTTTTAATTTCCAAATGTGGCAATGTTCCGCCTCCGCATTTTGCTTTGTTTGAAACAATTTCGGAGCTAATATCATACTCATCAAAGCGTTTTTGTAAATTTTTCGCCAATTGAAATAAAAATTCTTCGGATCTTGCCAAATAGGAAAACACCGGTATATTTTCTACGAGCAGTTTATCGCTCATATATGATTTCATAACAAAACTTAATGCCGCCAAAGTTAATTTCCCCACTCTAAAAGCTCTCATCATAGGATTTTTTTCTATCTTTGATATAAATTTTGATTTTCCTATGATAATACCTGCTTGCGAACCACCCAATAATTTATCTCCGCTAAATGATATTACATCCGCACCTGATTTGACGGCATAGCTCACATCGGGTTCATCTTCCAAAGGCAGATTTTTGGGTTTTCTTAATAAACCCGATCCCAAATCGTAATACATTATCAAATTATGTTTATGTGCCAATTCGGAAAGTTCTTTCAATTCAACTTCTTCGGTAAATCCTCCTATAAAATAATTTGATTTATGAGCTTTCAAAATCATCACAGTATTTTCATTGATTGCATTTTCATAGTCGGAAAGTTTTGTTCGGTTTGTAGTGCCTACTTCCACCATTTTGGCACCGCTGGCTTTCATAATGTCGGGTATTCTAAAAGAACCGCCTATTTCTATCAGTTCCCCTCTTGAAATAATAACCTCTTTGCCTTCTGCAAGAGTTTTAAGAGTAAGCATTACGGCGGCGGCATTATTATTTACCACCACGGCATCTTCGGATTGGGTTATATTTTTTATTAAATTTTTGATATGCGAATTTCTGTTTCCTCTTTTGCCTTTTTCCAAATCAAATTCCAAATTGCTATAACCATTTGCAATAAGATAAATCTCATCGATAATCTTTTTTCCCAAAGGTGCTCTTCCCAGATTGGTATGAAGTATTATACCCGTGGCGTTTATCACTCTTTTTAAAGTCGAAGAAAAATTTTTTTCTATCATGTTTTTTAATAAAACAGCCATTTTTTTAGCATCGGAAGGTTCGGTGTCGTGAAATTTTCCGTTTCTTATTTCTTGAAATATTTCTCTTAAAGCCGAAACGACTATTTCTCTACCGAATTGATTGATAATTTTTTTAATTTCATCTTTTTCAAGCATCTTTTCTATTGAAGGTATTTTAGGAACATTCATTTTAACCTCTGTTTTCTCAATAATGGCCGCGAGGGCAGGAATCGAACCTGCCACAGACGGTTTTATCCGCCTGCTACTGGCTTTGCAGACCAGCTGAACCACCAGATTCTTCCTCGCTGTCGAAACAATTTTTTTTATTTCATATAGGTCAACCAAAATATCATTTTTTTGCTTGTTTATCGTAACATACAAAAGAAAACATCCACAAAACCATTTTATCACTAAAAAATTTATCAAAATACATTGTAAAATATACAAAATAAAAGTGGAGATACATTATAAACGATACAATTTCATTTATTAGGGATAATTTCGTTTGACATCGTATAAGCTCAAAATAAAAAGGCAAAAAATTTCGGATAGGATTTATGGCAAAAAAGAAGATAAAACGTAAAAAGAACTGGTTACAAGATTGGTTTGAAGCAATATTATTCGCTTTCGTTGTAGCGATGATAATAAGAAATTACACTATTCAAACTTTTAAAATACCTTCTTCGAGTATGGAAAAAACCCTGTTAATCGGAGATTATTTAATCGGCAATAAATTAAAATATTTTTTTACCGATCCCAAAAGAAATGATATTGTCACCTTTTATATGCCTACCGACCCGATAGAACCGCAACCGCGTGAAAAATATGCCAGAATTATAGGTCCCGTTTATCTCGACAAACAAAAATTCAAACTGATTTGGCATCAAAAAAAGATGATTGTAAAAAGAGTTATCGGTATGCCGGGAGACAAAATTGAAGTTCGTGACAAAGTTGTATATCTAAACGATAAACCTTATCACATTCCCCAAGAATATTATATCGATTCAAGAGATATACCCCGTGAGGACGGAACAATAGTTTGGAACAACAAATGGTACCAAAATACTTTTATGGGCAGTAGAGACAATTTCGGACCCGTTATCGTACCGGACAGCTTGTATTTTGTTATGGGCGACGACAGAGATGTGAGCTATGATAGTAGATATTG
>CAZUGB010000111.1:0-2896 GCA_964619925.1 uncultured Candidatus Cloacimonadota bacterium | reverse complement strand
AAAATCACACATCACAAAAAACCATAAATAACATAATCCCCGATAATTGGATTTACATCCAAGAAAAAGATGTAAAAGTAGGAAGACTTCAAATTTTTAATAATTGGAGTCCCTATATGGTAAAAAATTTAAATAATGTTTGGATTGGTATGGAATATTTTTGCACCGAGGGCGATATGTTATGGCAAAAATCGGATATCGAAATGAAAAAATTTGCAATAGATGAAATGGTGAAATTGGGTTTTATCGAAAAAAATTATGTATTGGATAGCGTTGTGATAAAAATGCCGAAAACATATCCCGCATATTTCGGAACATATGACAAATTTGACGTTATTACAAATTTTACGAACAAAATAGAAAATCTCTTTTTAATAGGAAGAAACGGAATGCATCGCTACAATAATCAAGATCATTCAATGCTCACGGCGATAACAGCAGTGCAAAATATCATAACAAACAGAAAAGATAAATCCAATATTTGGTCTGTGAATACCGAAAATGAGTATCATGAAAAAAAATAGTATTACAGAAATTTTAAAGAAAGATTTAACCGAAATTGATAAACGCTATCATATCTTGAAAATATTATTGGTTTTTTCCGTTATCATTCTTCTTTTTTCGTTTTTTACCGATATAAAAAACAGTATGAACGACGGTATAATGGATTTAAGAAACAGAACGGTGGGAGCCAGAATATACAAGCATACCGCTTTGAATCCATATACTTTTAAATGGAATGAAAAAACAGACGAGAAATATGTGGATCCTTTTGATTTTGTATTTGGTTTCAAGGCAAATAGAGTAACAATCACTCCTTTTGTTTTATGGATGCATTCGCTTTTTTGCGATGTTCCCTATTCGATACAAAGAATCATTTGGAATGTTTTAATGATTATCCTTTCACTTGTAAGTTTATTTCTATTATTGAAAAATGCCGATAAAAGTAGAAAAAATTTTATTATCCCCATTACGTTTCTATTTGTTTTTGCCTCATATTTCTACCGATTACATATTGATAAAGGACAAATCTATATTTTGTATGTTTTTCTTTTTTCGCTTTCCTATTTTTTATACAAACGAAAAAAAATATTCCTTTCCGAAGTAGTGTTAGCTCTTTTGATAGCAATGAGACCTTCGTTTTTAATAGTTGTTATACCGTTTTTGTTAATGAAAAAAATAAAAGCGGTTTTTATCGTTACCGTTTTTGCAGTGCTATTTGCCTTTGTTCCCGTAATAGGACACGGCATCGGAATTTATAAACAATATTTTGCGGCAATGCACCGACATACACTATTACATTTGAGCAAAATAAAAGTGTCTTCCAAAAATTATCCGAAAAAAAAGGTTATAGACGGCGTTGAAAATATGATGAATGATAAAAATTATCCCTTAAAAGATAGCTCGGTTCAATGGTTGTTTACAAGATATTTACATATTAAATTCGGTTCTAAAATCTTATTGATTTTTTTAATGATAATTTTGGTTCCTTTTGCATTTGTTTTTTATAAAAATGTTAATAAAGTTAACGATGATATACTCTTTTTGTCGATGTTTTTATTTTCATTGATTGCCGATTTCTTTTTACCCGCCGCAAGGTTGTCTTATAATAATGTTTTTTGGATTTTTCCTCTGGTTATAATTCTTAAAATAGCTCCGGACAAGCTGTTGTATGGATTTCCCATATTAATTTTGCTTGTTTCGTTCGTACTGAATTTGCTTTATTATGTTTCCGATAATTTATTGGTGGTTTCGGATTATCTTTTTTTGATATTTGTTATAATTTCATTTTTGATAATTTTAAAACATAATGGTATCGATAATGCTTGACACTAATATCTTATGATAAAAAAAAGAAAAAAATCAAAATGTGGAGGAAGAAATGAAAAAATTGGTTTTAGTCTCTTTGATTGTAGTGTTAGTTGTTTTATTGAATGCCCAAAATCCTTCTATGTGGACAAATGTACGAAATAGTTCTTTCACACAGCAAGATTCCATTTATATAAGATGTGAAACCGGAAACAATGTTGTAAATACGCAAATGTACTATTCCACTCAAAGCGGTTGGGGAGAGAGCAATTTGGAAAATATTACCGGTCTTACTTACCAAGGTAGCGCATATTTTAACAATCAGAATGCGGTTTATATCAGATATCGTTCGATTATTGATACTTTTGTAACCATGCAAAGTGCTTTTGTGTCAACTGACGAAAATACGCCGAACTATCAGAAACTCGGTTTTGTTATTGATGATATGCAAAATGATACCGCTACACCCGGGACGGATTGTTTGGATATCGAATCCGTTTATTTCGGTAATTCGGATAATAAAATTTATGCGGGAATGAAAAACTTTGTACAAGATTATCCCCCTAATAACGGCGGGTATGTGCCTACCGAATTTTATTTTTATATCGCTGGTATAATCAATCCCGAAACGGCTTGGCAAGATACCATAATGTATGCTATGATTTTTGCCAATGTACCCATGGTGGTTGAACCCGGTTTGTACAAAATTCATGGAACAGATTTTTCTCCCGAAGCCATTCAAAAAATTGCCGATATAAACTATGATAACGGCGGTGATGCTCTTGTGATGTCTTGTAATATAGATGATTTGGTAAATGATCCCGATTTTGGCGAATGGCCTAATATGAGCAATTCCATGGGATATACCTTTTTTACCATGAGAACAGGAATCAGCGGAACGGTTACTGTATCGGATTATTCCAAAACTTCACAACAAATCTTTGAAAATTATGTGATAGAACCTTTTGAAAATCATTTACCGCAAGTAAGTGATGCAAACGCTGTGGTAGGAGTTACAAATACCAATGTTACCGCTACTTATACGGATGAAGATAATCATTTTCCTCTCACCGCAAAAGCCGTGGTT
>CAZUGB010000110.1:0-12223 GCA_964619925.1 uncultured Candidatus Cloacimonadota bacterium | reverse complement strand
CCGGTGCTTAATCCCACCCGATAAACTTTGGATGAATATTTTTTCTTTGCATATTCCGAATATGTATAAATTCTATCTTCAAGATTATTTTCCATAACGGATGGACAAAACACAATTGGCTACAATAGTGTCAACTTTGATAAAACATATACGAAAAATATCGTTAAAATAAGTAATAAAATAAAAAAACAAACCCTCCCCGAAAATATAAACCTATCCTTTATTAAATTCCTTTAAAGTATTTAAAACTTCTTCTACGTGTCCTTTCACTTTTACCTTACGCCATTCTTTTACGATTTCTTTATCCGGCGAAATTAAAAATGTGCTTCTTACTACTCCGTAATATTCTCTACCGTACATCTTTTTTAGTTGCCAAGCACCGAATTTTTCCAAAATCGTATGGTCAGGATCGCTAAGTAATATTACCTTTAAATTGTGTTTTTCCATAAATCTTTTGTGGCTTTTGGGACTGTCGGGACTTACACCTATTACAACGGCATTTAGCTTTTCGAACTCTTCGAGGTTTTCCGTAAATCCTATTGCTTCTTTTGTGCAACCGGAAGTATTATCTTTGGGATAAAAGTACAAAACCACCCATTTATTTTCAAAATCATTCAAACAAATCTCTTGTTCCTCAAAATTCTTCAAACAAAAATTATCCGCTTTCATTATTCATCCTACTGTTTTATTTTTGTAAAAAAATTATACAAAAGTTTTTCGCCTACATTTCCGGATATTTCCGGATGAAATTGTATTCCGTAAATCGGTTTTGTTTTGTGCTTCATTGCCTCGTTTTCGCAAGAATCCGATCTTGCCAAAAGTTCAAAATCTTTCGGTAACCGAATATATTCCTTATGATCTTCTCTAAAAATATTTTTCTTATCCAAATCGGAAAACAACAGATCATCTTTTACAAAAACAATTTTTTCTTCACCGCTGATATGTTCACCTGCAAATATTTCCGTTTGATATTGCAAACCGATAATTTGGTGTCCCAAACAAACACCGAGAATAGGTTTTTTATAGGTTTTTACAAATTCAAAACGATTGATATAATCTTTGTTTCGGGTTAATAAAGTAGGTCCTCCGGAAATTATAATTTTTTCAAATTTTTCAAGATTGGTATCTTTTATCCGCTCCGGTTTTATAATTTGATCGGTAAATCCGAATTTTTCGGCTATTTGGGCGAATCTATAAGTTTTGGATGATCCGCAATCAATTATTAATATCATTTTGATAACACCTTTTTCAAATATTTTCCCGTGTAAGAATTTTTATTTTTCGCCACCTGTTCCGGGGTTCCTTTGGCAACGATATAGCCTCCTTCGTCTCCGCCTTCCGGTCCTAAATCTATAATGTAATCAGCCGTTTTGATAACATCAAGGTTATGTTCTATCACAATAATCGTATTTCCCATTGCAACCAATCTTTTTAAAACGGATAGAAGTTTTTTCACATCGTCAAAATGCAAACCCGTGGTAGGTTCGTCTAAAATGTACAATGTTCTGCCTGTGCTGGTTTTACTTAATTCTCTTGCTAATTTTATTCTTTGAGCTTCTCCGCCTGACAATGTTGTGGAAGGCTGTCCCAACTTTATATAATCCATTCCCACATCGTTAAGCGTATTTAATTTTTTCATTATTGCCGGAAAATTTGCAAAAAAATCCATAGCTTCGCTAACTTCCATCTCCAAAACTTCGGAAATATTTTTTCCTTTGTATTTCACGGCTAATGTTTCTTTGTTATATCTTTTACCGTTACACTCTTCACAAGTAACGTAAATATCGGGTAAAAAGTGCATTTGCACCAATTTAACTCCGGCACCTTGACATGCTTCGCATCTACCGCCTTTTACATTAAATGAAAATCTTCCGGGTTTGTATCCCCTAATTTTGGAAGCGGGCAACTCGGCATATAAATTCCTTATGTGATCAAACACTTTTATATATGTGGCGGGATTGGATCTTGGTGTTCTCCCTATGGGTTGCTGGTCTATATTTATCACTTTGTCAAAATACTCAAAACCAGTAATTTCTCGATATTTGCCTTCTATCAGATGCGAACGGTTCAAAAGATTTGATACCGCCGGATAAATTATCTGATTTACCAAAGAACTCTTTCCGGAACCTGATACCCCCGTTATGCAAGTAAATAATCCCACTGGTATTTTCACATCAATATTTTTTAAATTATTTTGTGCCGCTTTTTTTACCGTGAGAAATCTTTTATCCGGTTTTAGCCGTTTTTTTGGCACTTCTATTTTCAATCTACCGGATAGATATTTACCGGTTAAACTTTTGTTTGATTTTAAAATTTCTTTTACCGAACCCTGAAAAACAACCTCTCCCCCGTTTAAACCTGCCGCCGGACCAAAATCCAAAATCTCATCCGCAGAACGAATCACCTCTTCGTCGTGTTCCACTATAATTACGGTATTTCCCAAGTTTTTCAAATTTATTAGCATATCTATCAATCTTTTATTATCCCTTTGATGCAAACCGATTGTAGGTTCGTCCAAGATATACATCACACCCACCAAACTGCTTCCGATTTGGCTTGCCAAACGTATCCTTTGAGATTCTCCACCGGAAAGAGTAGGCGCTCGTCTGTCCAATGTGAGATAATGAAGTCCTACACTAAGTAAAAAAGATAATCTTGCCTTTATCTCCTTTAAAATTTCGGAAGCTATTACCTTTTTATTTCCTTCCAATTGTAAATTATCAAAAAATTCATAAGCTTGCTTTATTGACATGGAAGTTACCTGATCTATCGTTTTACCGCCAACCTTTACATTTAAACTTTCTATTCTTAATTTTTTACCGTTACATACCGGACAGGGCTTTTCGCTTAAAAACCTCATATAATACTGTTTCATCATTTCCGATGTGGTTTCGTTTAATCTTCGCTGAATCGTGGGAATCACACCTTCGTAAGACATCAATAAATATCCCGATTTGTCGCCGCTTTCCCACCTGATTTTATATTTTTTGGGACCCGTACCGTATAAAATGATTTTTTTTGCTTTTTCGGATAATTTTTCCCAAGGTGTATCAATTGAAAAATCATATCTCTTTGCCAAAGCTTTAATCTTTTTTGTTTGCCACAAATCACCTTTTGTTCCCAAAGCACCCCAAAGCGTTACCGCTCCTTGTGAAATGGATAATTTTTTATTGGGAACCACCAAATCGGGATCGATCTCCATTTTGGTTCCCAGTCCGTTACATGTTTTACACATTCCTATGGGGCTATTAAATGAAAAATGCTGTGGCGTTAATTCGGGAAAACTTATGCCGCATACGGGACAAGAATTCGATTGAGACAGTGTTTGAAATTTGTTTTCCTTTACAAAATGAACTTTTACCGTTCCGTTTGTGATTTTTATCGCCGTTTCGATAGAATCGCTTAACCTACTGCGTATTCCTTCTTTTAAAACTATTCTATCAACAATAATATCAATGGTATGCTTGCTTTTTTTATCCAATATTATCTCTTCCGACAAATCACGAACAATACCGTTTATCATAACGCGAACAAATCCCTCTTTTCTGGCTTCGTCAAGCTCGGTTTTATGCTCGCCTTTTCTATTTTGGACTATTGGCGCCATTATTTGTAACTTGGTCCCTTGGGGATTCTTTAAAATGGTATCCACCATTTGATCTATCGTTTGTGAAGTTACTTTTCTTTTACAACTATAACAAAATTGTTCTCCCACCCTTGCATAAAGGATTCGCAGATAATCATAAATTTCCGTAACGGTTCCCACTGTGGAACGGGGATTTTTACTTGTGGATTTTTGTTCTATCGAAATAGCCGGTGATAATCCCTCGATGTAATCCAATTTCGGTTTTTCCATCTGTCCTAAAAATTGTCTTGCATATGCCGAAAGCGATTCCACATATCTTCTTTGTCCTTCCGCATATAGAGTATCAAATGCCAAAGAGGATTTTCCCGAACCTGATACACCGGTTATCACTATCAATTTGTTTCTCGGTAATTTTACATCGATATTTTTTAAATTGTGTTCTCTTGCACCTTTGATGATTATATTTTTTTTCATATTTTACACAAAAAAAAGAATCCCGAACATTGTTCGAGATTCATTATTAATTTTATCTTTATTTTTCGGTTTTGACGGAATCCGACGATATTTTGCCAAGAGCCTTGATATAAGAATCTATAAGCGGATTATCTTTTTGATACGGTTTTAATTTTTTCAAAAGCTCAATAGCCTTATCATTTTTTCCGCTTTCAAGTGCCGCCGTATAAATGTATTGAGGCATTCTCCTGTCAGAATGGTCGTAATACATAGCATTTTCAAGATGAATAAACGCCTCGTCATATAATTTGTGATCCAAAAGATAAAATGCCGCTTCGGTGTATAATTGAGATAATCCCGGGTAAAAACGTTCTTTATTTAAAAAGAATCTTACACCCGCTTCCATATATTTGATAGCTTTACCGTAATCCTTTTGATCTCGGAAATACAGTGCCAAATTAAAGTATCCCGAACCGTAATTATTCAAAAGTCTTTTCATGTTTTTATCCTTATAAACCGTATCGTCAAAAATACTTCTATATGAATAAACGGAATCGATATTTGTCATTATTCTATCGGGATTTAATTGATCTCTGCCTTTTGAAGATACCAAACGGTAAACCATACCTTCGTTCATTAGATAATCACTGTATTCGGGAAGATCCGGAACCGTAACGGCGAAATAAATGGGTCTTTTGCCGAAATTATCTTTTACAATTTGCAAAATTGCCAAGTCTTTCACATACATTACTTTGTCTTTTTTCAAAGAAACGATTATGCTATCACCGTTCGGCGAATAAACCGTTAAGGTCATATTCTTAGGTATTCTGCGCGGGAATAACATTGATTTGGGGGATGTTTGAGATAGGTCTATATCTTTTTCGGGAATATTAAATTCCACACCTTCCAAATCTCTTAATTGTTTTAGATACCATGGTGTATTCAAAAGACTTAAATTCGCCACCGTTATATCGGGTCTGATTCCTTTTAATTGCGTTTTTTTGTATTCCAAAGCTTTTTTGATAAACTTTTTTGTTTTCTCCGTGGGATAAGTATCTGTTTCGGGATAAATATGTTCTTTTGCCCACGGGTCATACACTGCTTGTGCATACCATAACGGGAAAGTATCATTATCGCCGTTTGTAAAGATGATGGCATTTTTTTCCAAACCGTTTAATAAATTCAATCCGTAATCCAAAGGAATCAATTGCTTATGCCTGTCATGTATGTGATAATTCGCCGCTAAATTTAATCCTACCAATGAAAACAAAATCAAAAGAGTAAGATATGCCAACGGTTTGATTCTTTTATAAAAATACGAAAAAATTGCAACTCCGCCCATTCCCATCCAGATTGTCCAAAAATTATAAGCGGTTACAAAGAAATAATCTCTTTCCCTCACTTCCTTATCGGATAAATTCATCACGAAAACCATGGCGACGGATGCCATAAAAAAGAAAGACAAAAGATAAACAAACGAATGCTTATTCTTTTTATATTGATAATAAATACCGGTAACACCAAGTAATGTAACTATCAAATTAACCAACATTTGGATAAGATTTACCGGTAATTTGCTCCATTTTGCCAAAGTTTCGGGGTGAAAGAATTGCCAACTGAAATATTGCAAAAATTGATCTTTTAATTGATACATAAATGTGGCACGCCTGTCAAACATGCTTGTAGGTCCGTATTGCGCACGCAAAACATAATCCTTAAACAATTTCCAAGTGTGAGGATACCCCTCGTTTATAAAAGGTCTGTGTTCCGAACGGATAATAAGAAAAAGATGAGAAGACAAACCGATTGCGATAAGAACCAAAGCCAGTAACCAAACCTTGCCGGTTACTTCCTTTCTTAAATACAAGTAAATCAATCCGAAAATACTTATTGCAATAGCCATTTTGGGTAAATCCGGCACATGTATTGAAGCTGCGATTGATATAAAAATAAGATAAACAACAATAATTCCAACTAAATAAGCAAAAAATAATTTCCAAAATTTGGCTTTACCAACCTGATAATGATCTCTAATCATCGGATACAAAACAATAAAAAGAACAGCCGGTGCAATTTGGAGAACCGTTTGATGAATACCAAATCCCAAAAAGAAAAGATATATCATCAAAAGCAAAAGATGTTGATGAGAAAGTCCCCTTGATTTTTCCACCCAGACCATTGTGAGCCATGCTATCAAATTAATAAAAAACGCCAATCCCGCATAAACTTCCGCCTCTACCGAATTATCCCAATACGTAAAGGAAAAAGCTATCAACAAAGCGGCAAAAATTCCGGCGATATAAGCATAATAGGCATTTTTCCTTTCCAAAAACATCGCCATAAGTTTTACCGTAAAAAGATAAGTAAATAATACGGCAAATGCCGAAAGTATCGAAGAAAGAAAATCAACTATTATCGCATGAGGTATAAAAGAAAACAATGTTGTAAAAAATCTGCCGACTAATATATAAAACGGATTTCCGGGCGGATGAGGAATTCCCAAAATACTGCTGCAAGTAATATACTCACCACAATCCCAAAATGATAAACTGCGAGCAAATGTGAGATAATACACAAACAATGTAACCAAAAAAACTATTGCCCCGATTATGGCATTGGTCTTTTTGTTTATTATCGGTTTGGGTTTCAAAGAATAATCTATTTCCAACGGTTTTTGATTTTTAGCCGATTTGATAATATCTTTTGCCACTGTCCTTTTTGCCATTTACATTTCTCCTTAAATTTATAAATCTAAAATGTGGTGCCGAATTGGAAATGCGGTTCCCATCTTTTTGAAGAAAGATTATTTGCAAAATCAAATCCGATAAGCCCCATAGGACTTTGAATTCTGATACCGATTCCCACACCTTTTTTCATCTTCCAAAAATTAAATTCTTCAAACCTATTAAAACAATTTCCCGCATCGAAGAAAAGAAGCCCCACAATTTGATCGCTTCCGAGAGGACAAGCATATTCCGTGGAAAATATGGTTTCTCTTAGCCCGCCTTCTCTGGGACCGATACTCCTATCGGGGTAACCTCTAATACCGTCGGGACCCGTACCTCCCGGATAAAATTTTTCGTCCGGTGGAACGTCTTTGCCTCCGTATCCCGTTACATAACCGAATCGCCATTTGGTTCTTAATGCCAATTTCCAAAATGTTCTTGTAAACCAACTTACTTGCGCAATTTGTTTGAAATAATTAAAATCTCCCTGCAAAGGTCCGCCTGCCAGTTCGCTGTATAAACTGATATTCGTTCCTCTTGTGGGATAAAATATATTATCTCTGCTGTCTCTACTTAAAGAAACGGAAATCAAACTTGTATTTCGCCAACCCATTTTTGTTAAATCCAATAATTGTGTGGAAACATTATCCTCGTCCGCCGAAGAAAGCAATCTGTATTTTTTTTGATAAAAAGAATATCCGAAAATAACGCGAGAATAATTCAAGATAAGGGGCATACCGGTTCTCACCGATCCGCCGTTTGTATAAATGCTGTATGTTGACCACTGCTTTGAATTGTGATAAATATCAAATCCCAAAAGCACATTGGAATCCAAGAAATAGGGATTTGTAAAATGAACGTCTATATTTTGCGTGCGTTTGCCAAACTCCCATTTGAAACCTACTTGCCACGCATTTCCGAATAAATTGTTATGTGAAACCGACAAATTCCCTACCAATCCGTCTTGACTATTTAAAGCCACTCCGCCGTTAGCGGTTCCAGCCGCTTTGTCTCGCACTTTGATAGTAAGGTCAATATCTCCTTTGTTGTTTATCGGTTCATAATCCAAAGAGATATCAGGTTCAAAATAACCCGTGTTATAAATGTTTTGCTGACTTTTTATTACTTTTGATTGGCTAAAATAATCTCCGGGCCAAATAACCAAATCTCTTCTTATAATTTTTTCTTTGGTTTTTCTGTTTCCTTTGATATTTATTTTGCGAACTTTTGCTCTGGTATTTTCCGAAACGTTTATTATCACATCTATTTTGTCGCCGTTCTTTTCCAATTCATGATCGAAAGTTGCATAAATATAGCCTTCTTCATAATACATTGATTGTAATTTTTGAAGTTGTTTATTAAATTTTTCCAGATTGAATTTTTCATTCTTTTTAAATTTGAAATTGGATACCAATTGTTCGTCGGTAAATCGTTTGTTATTTTTCACATAAACTTTTCCGAAATAATACGAATTGCCTTCGTAAAGATAGATATTAATGTAAAAATAACCGTTTTTTATCTTCTTTTCCCAAGAAATAATTCTACTGTCGATAAACCCTTTTTTATTGTAATATTGAATGATTTTTTTCAAATCTTCTTCAAATTTTTCCTTATCGAATTTACCCGTTCTAAATAAACTCACACTTTTGGTTTTCATTAACGAAAGCAATTTTTTGGTAGGAATCGATTTGTTTCCTTCTATTCTTATTTTCTTTATTACTATTTTGTTACCTTCGTTGATTTTGATTATCAATTTGATTTTATTATCGTTTAATTTCTTTTCTTCAAACGTTACTTTTGCCAGATAATAGCCCTTTTTCTTATATTCATCAATAATCTTATTTTCCACCTCTTTTTGCAAAAACGGCGACCAATAGGAACCCTTTTGTATGTTAATCACTTCTTTTAATTTTGACTTGGGGATTTTTTTTCTACCTTTGAATTTGTATTCTTCCACAATGGGAAATTCTTTTACTATCACACTGATAATCACACCCTTCGGTTTGTCGGCGGTTTCTATTTTGATATCGTCAAACACTCCGAGCTGATAAAGATTTTTTATCGATTTGGAAACCTTTTTAACGGTTAATATTTCACCTTCGCCAAAAGCCAATAGTGATTTGATAAGCTCGGTATCGATATTTTGATTTCCTTTGATCTTTATTCCCAAAATTAAATCACTTTCTGCCGTCAAAGCTGAAATCACAAAGAAGAATGTAATCACAAGTAATATTTTATATTTCATTAATCCTCCGAAATATAGTTTTGAATACAAACCATAAATTTTTTACTTTTTTAGAAGTAAAGTTTTTTAATATAAAAAAAACGAAAGTTTATCAATTTTATTACAAATATTAGAAAAAAACATCTTTACCGGCTAATTCAATCTAAGTTTTAATGCAACCGGTCTATGGTCGGAAATATTTCCGGTGTAATATGATAATCCCGTATATTCGTCTGGTTTTATTGTTTTTATTTCCGAACCGTTGTTTTCAAATTCATCAAACAGTTCATCCGTTATTAGGATATGATCTATATGAGAAGGCCAAGTGGGATAAGACCAATCGCTCGAATTTCCCAAAGCTATACTCATATCGGCAAATTCGTAATGTTGCGGGTCATCCAAAAATATCTGAAAAACGTTTTCTTCGGGCGGATCGGTTAATTCGTCATTCAAATCGCCTAACATTATCACGTTTTTATTTGCATAATGCTCGTTTATGTATTCATACAAATCATGTGAAGCTTCTCTTCTTCTTTGAACGGATTCGTTATCTCCACTGGCTTTATAATGATTTGCTATGGCTATAAAATTGATATTATCATAATCGAAATCAATAACAAGTGGTGAACGCGGCAAAGCATATCCGTCGGATTGTAAAATTTTGTAGATTGAATTTTTATGAATAACATTGGTTTTGTATATATACGCCAAATTTATTTCGTAAGATGCTCCTGTGGAACGGTATCCTTCCCAAGTATTTAATGTGTCCAAATCATTCAGTTTGCTTACCACGTTTTCAAATTGCTGTTCACTGTGAATTTCCTGCAAAGCGACCAAGTCCACCGAGAGATATTTTAGCGCTTCGGCAACCTTTTGAACCGTGGTATTACCGGCTTCGGGAAATTCTTTTAGATTCCATGTCATAATTTCAAAAGTGTTATCGGTTCCAAAGTGCATATTTTCAAATACGGAATGCACCACATGAGTAGTATCGCTATCGCCGTTGTCATCATCATTATTTACGAGTTTATTATTTTTCCCGCAACTTATTATAAACAAAACAATCGCAAGTAATATAAAAATTTTTTTTAACATTTTATCTCCTGATTTTTTCTATCAAATTTGCCGCCGACAAAAGATTTTCCACCACAAAATCGGGTTTAACCTTCCATTTATGTCTGTTTTGCAAAAATTCTTTTTCGCCGTCACCGGTTTTTACCAAAATTGTTGTCAAACCCGCATTTTTTCCAAACTCAATATCCGAATATTTATCACCAATCATAAAAGAGTCTTTTGTGGAAAATTTGTATTTTTTTAATGCTTTATAAAACATTCCCAGTCCGGGTTTTCTCTCGTCGCTTTTCACATTATAAGGTTCTATGGTTCCTTCGGGATGATACGGCGAATAAAAAATTTCATCTATTGCGGCTCCGTCTTTTGAAAGCAAAGCTATCATTTTATCATGGATTTTTTTCAAATCTTCTTTTGTCATATAACCTCTGGCAATTCCGGATTGATTTGTTACCACAATTACCAAATATCCCATATCGTTAAATTTTTTTATCGCTTTTGCCGTGAAGGGATACAATTTAAAGTCATCCGGATGATTAATATATCCGCCATCGGGATTAATAGTGCCGTCTCTATCCAAAAATATTGCTTTTGTCATCTTAAAATCTCCTGTTATCCGATGTTTTGAATTTGAGTGTATCGGGTAGTTTTATATTAAATATCCTAAAATTATAGCTCCAATAATCGGATTGTCGTGTGTATCTGAAAATTAATTTCCAACAATGTAAATTTCTGGTTATTGCAATTGTATATGATACTATTTTTTTCTCTTTTACGTCATAATAATTATTGTATGAAACATACCAGTTTTTTGTTAGATTAAATTTAAAATCTGTTCTGAATGATGCGGTAAAATCCTTGTTTTTATATCTTGATTTATTAGTGGAATAATCCAAAGAAAAATCCAAATTCCATTTTTTAGCCGATTCTTCGGATTCGATATAATTCATCAATGAATCTTGCTCCGTATTTAGGGTTAATTGTCGTTCGTCCCAAATCATTTTTGGTACGGGATAATAATCGATATACTTTGCATTTGAGGAAAATTTAAGTTTAAAAACCGAATTTAACGTCCAATTCGAAATTCCCGCTTTCCATTTTGAATAATCCGTCGATTTTATTTTTATTTTATAGGGATCTTGCACAACACTAAAATTAGGATGGAAATCAAAAGAAAAAATCTTGGTTTTAAAACTGCCTGTATTTAGCTTGAAATAATGTGAAATTTGAGAAAATCCCTTATCGTGAATTTTGGTTTTATCATAGCTAATCGAAGAATTCCACGAAAAAAAATCATTCATTTTCTTTTCTTTTTCCGAAGTTTTAATCTTTAATTGCCATTTGTTTTGTGTGGACAATGTTATTTTTTCGCTTTTTTTAGAACTGCTCACACCTATACCGGAAAACGAATAAAATCTTTTGTTACGAGAAAAATCGGGATTTAAAGAATATGATATTGCGGGTGTGAAGATGTGTCTTATTCCGCAAATAAAAAAGCCGGGTATTTTTTTTACTCCGTATAAAGAAAATTTTAATGCGGTATTAAATCCGTAGCTATTGCCGAATTGTAATATTTTATCGTTTTTGTCTCTGTCGAAAAGAACCAATTTGTCGGAAATCGATGCCGAATATTGCAGCCATCCCCAAAATTTTTTGTCGTATCTTAACGAACCGTTATTTAAAATACCGGCATTGTGTTGGGATATATAAACGGAATTAGTGTCTTTTTTTACTTTATACAAAATTTCCGATAAAGATGGATTTTCACCGATTATTTTTCCGTAGTGTAATGCTTTTAAGGAATAGGAATATGAAAAATTGTCATACCAATTGCTTGATTCCGAATCTTTGCCGCCTAATAATTCGTAAATAGGTTTTGAGGGTAACGAATAACTAATCGAAGGTAAAGTAATATTGCGAATATTATTCAAAATATCGTGGGTGTATGAAGAATAGAGCAAAAGAGTTCTTCCCAAAAGCGGCATTTTATAGGAAAGGCGAGAAGTTATTTTTTTATTTAACCTATCGGTAACATTATCAATACCCTCCAGAATATTTTTGCTGCTAATAAAATCGATATTTGCATCCAAAATGCGTTTTTCTTTAAAATCATGATGATGCTTTGCCGTAATGTGCCACTCCAATTTTGCTCTTAAAGGATCATAA
>CAZUGB010000109.1:0-11264 GCA_964619925.1 uncultured Candidatus Cloacimonadota bacterium | reverse complement strand
AAAATTATGATTTGTTTTTTTAATGAAAAATCCAAGATGTTGATATTTTCTTTCTAACTCATCCCCTGCCCTTCTCTTTGCAAAAGAGAAGGGAGAGATTGTTACCCCCTCTTTACCAAAGAGGGGGAAGGGGGGAGTTTGTTTTAAAAAAAAGAGTTTATTTTTTTAATTGACTGTAAATAACCTCGAAAAGTAATAAACCGAAAAAAAGAAGGAATGCCAAATGAACATAAGCTATACATCTTTTTTCTTCGGATTTTTGCTTATAATAATAGCGTTTGCATTTATTGTAAGAATAATTTTCAAAATAAAAATACCGGTATTCAAACTCATTTTAGCTCTAATTTTTTTGATAGTGGGTTTTAAATTGATTTCATATTCCATACCGGCGTTAAGAACGGATAATTTCGCCATATTCGATAAAAAAAATTTTAAAGATTATAAATATAAAAATTTATATATCACAACCTTTTCCCAAACAAAACTAAATTTAAGAAATGTTTCCTTTCAAAATGATATATCAGAAATAACCATAATAAATTTCGGATCCGATTTTACATTGTATTATGATAATAATTATCCTACAAAATTGAAAATAACTAACGTACTTTCGCACACGGAAACACCCAAAGAAGATCTAAACACATTCGGGAAAATCACAATTTATACTTCCACTTATGATAGAATGCAAAAGCATCTGTCGATAAAAGTGATAACGATTTTCGGAAATACATATCTAAGGTGGACTAATGCATGATAAACTGAAAGATATTATCAAAAAAATATTGGAAAAAACATCGAAAACAGGCTTTAGACTTGTGGACGAAAAAAACATAGCCTACGGTATTCAATTGGTATTTGAAAAAAATGAGCGTATAATAAAAATGAATGTGTATTATTCCGAGAAAAAGGGATATTCGTTTGTTTTTCCTTCTTCCAAAGATTCTTCGGAAAAAAGAGCGTTGGAAAGTTTGGTTACCTATCTAAAAATAAAGGATAAAACGGAGGAGCACAATTTTTCCGTATGGTTGGGAACGGACGAATCCGGCAAAGGGGATTTTTTCGGAGCATTATCTGCGGCGGGATTTGTGGCGGATAAAAAAATAGCGATGATTTTAAAGGAAAAAGGGGTAACCGATTCTAAAACTTTATCCGATACACAAGTGGAAAAAATAACCAAATTTCTTTATGCAAATTTTGGGAATAGAATAGAAAGCTTGGTGTTGATGCCGGAAAAATACAATGAACTTTATCGGAAATTTTCTCTGCAAAAAAAGAAATTAAATCATCTTCTTGCTTGGATGCACGGAAGAATCATCTTGAATTTATATAAAAAACATCCTTTTGACAGTGCGATAGTAGATAAATTTGTGGATAAGAAAGTGATAGTTTCATCGTTAAAGGATTTGAAAAATATTAAAATAATTACAAGAACCAAAGCCGAATCCGACCCGGCGGTTGCGGCGGCTTCGATAATAGCAAGGTATCATTTCGTGCAAAGTATAAAAATGCTCGAACGAAAATACAAGATGACATTTCCCAAAGGAGCATCCCAAAAAGTAATAGAAGCGGGAAAAAATTTTGTGGAATTATATGGAAAGGAACGTTTGAAAGAAGTTGCGAAAATTCATTTTAAAACTTATAATAACTTATAAAAACGGGGGATAAGATGATAATTCAAAAGTACAAAAAATGGTATCCTAAATTTGATAAAAACGTGTGGATTGCGCCGGATGCGGTGATAATAGGTAATGTAATCATAGGAGAAGATTCCGCCGTATGGTACGGAAGCGTTTTGCGCGGGGATGTTCATAAAATCGTGATAGGAAAAAGAACGAATATCCAAGATTTGTCGGTATTGCATGTTACCCATTTTACCAAACCCGATATGAGCGACGGAAATCCTTTGATAATAGGAGATGATGTAACTATTGGTCATCAGGTTATGTTGCACGGATGCACAATAGGAGATGCCTGCCTTATAGGTATTCATTCCACAATATTAGACGGTGCGGTGATAGGAAAAGAATCCATTGTGGGAGCCGGAGCGGTAGTTACTTCAAATAAAAAATTCCCGCCGAGAAGTTTGATTTTGGGTGCGCCTGCAAAAGTGGTAAGACAATTAACGGACGAAGAAGTAAAAGCTTTGTATCAATCGGCAAAAAATTATGTAAATTATAAAAATCAATATATGAAGGAAGAAAAAAATGAAAGTTGATATGCTAATATTCAATATAGGTCAATTGCTTACCCTAAAAGGTGCAAAAAGGGCAAGAATAAAAGAAGAAATGAACGATTTGGGAATAGTGCAAAATGCCGCTGTGGCAATAGATAACGGAAAAATTGTCGAAGTTGGAAATTC
Organism: uncultured Candidatus Cloacimonadota bacterium; assembly: GCA_964619925.1. GTDB lineage: Bacteria > Cloacimonadota > Cloacimonadia > Cloacimonadales > TCS61 > CAZUGB01. The sequence goes on along the minus strand of CAZUGB010000109.1, from coordinate 8,902 downwards.
GCAAAAATTAGAAAAAAAATATCAGGCAAAAACCACAATAGATGCACAAGGCAAAACGGTTATGCCGGGATTTGTCGATTCACACACACACCCGATATTTTATCAAACAAGAGAAAACGAATATGCTATGAGAATACAAGGCAAAACCTATGTGGAAATATCCCAAAGCGGCGGAGGAATACGAGCAAGTATAAACGGTGTGCGAAATGCTTCGGAAGATGAATTGGAAAAATTATCGAAAGAAAGGATATACGAACTTATCGGATATGGAACTACCACGCTGGAAGCCAAAAGCGGTTACGGACTTTCCACCGAAAGCGAATTGAAAATGTTAAGGGTGATAAAACGATTGAATGAAACGATGCCGATTGATATTATCCCCACATTCCTCGGAGCGCACGAGTATCCCGCAGAATACAAAGATAATCATAGAGCTTATATAGATATTTTAAAAAACGAAATGCTTCCCGAAGTAGCCGAACAAAAATTAGCCGAATATTGTGACATCTTTTGCGAAGAGCATGTTTTTACGGTGGAAGAAAGCAGAGAGATTCTAACAGAAGCAAAAAAATTGGGTTTTAAATTAAGAATGCACGCAGATGAGATAAAACCTATCGGGGGAGCGGGATTAGCCGCAGAACTCAAAGCGGTGTCAGCCGATCATCTCGGGGCGGCTTCCAAAGAAGATATTCTTAAAATGGCAAAAAGCGGAACAATAGCCACACTTTTGCCTTGCACTATTTTCAGCTTGGGTATGGAAAGTTATGCAAAAGCTCGATTTATGATAGAAAACGGCGTTGCCGTGGCATTGGCAACCGATTATAATCCGGGTAGTTGTAATTGCGGAAATATGCAAATGGCTATGACATTGGCAAATATAAAGATGAAAATGACGATAGAAGAATCCCTTACCGCTTCCACTATTAATGCGGCATATTCTTTGAATCTCGGTGATAAAAAAGGCAGTATCGAAGAGGGAAAAGATGCCGATATCCTTATTATGAACACAAAGAATTATCAATTTATTCCTTATCATTTCGGAGCAAATAATGTGAATAGTATCATCATAAAAGGAAAGATTTTCGATAGACGGAAAAATTAATGACCAATCAGAGCAAGGCATATTTTTTTGCGGTTTTATCGGTTTTTCTTTGGTCCACATCGGCATCGGCTTTCAAAATAACTCTTCGGTACGAAACTTTTAGCCAATTGATGGTTTTATCCGTTTTATCCTCTTTAATCGCCTTATTTATTGTTTTATTATTACAAAAGAAAATAAATTTGTTATTCAAAATGAACGGAAAACAAGTCTTACTTTTTGCCTTGCTCGGTTTTTTAAATCCGTTTGCCTACTATTTAATTCTTTTTAAAGCATATTCGCTTATTCCCGCGCAATTGGCTCAACCGCTTAATTTTGTGTGGCCTATTATGACGGTGTTGGTGGCTATACCCGTTTTGAAACAAAAAATAAGATTGCAAAGTTTTGCGGCTATATTAATAAGTTTTTTCGGTGTGGTTATCATTTCAACCGAAGGACATTTTTTATCTATGAAATTCGATAATCCCTACGGGATATTTTTGGCGTTGTCCAGTTCGGTGGTTTGGGCGATTTTTTGGGTGTTGAATATCAAAAGTAAAGCGGATGCCGTGATAAAATTATTTTATCTGTTTTTTTTCGGTTTGATTTATGTTTTAATATATTTTTTGCTGTTTACGGATGCAAGTTTTCCTGATTATAGAGGGTTTTTAGGCTCGGTTTATATAGGATTTTTTGAAATGGGCTTTACGTTTGTAGCGTGGTATTATGCGTTGGCATTTTCTCAAACAACCGCTACGGTTAATAATTTGGTGTATGTAACGCCTTTTTTATCATTGATATTTATTGCTTTGGCAGTAGGTGAAAAGATACTTTTATCCACGATAATAGGTTTGGTTTTTATTTTGGCGGGGATAGTTTTTCAAAATATTCAGCTGTCTAAAAAAACGATTACTTAAAGATATCCAAATAAGAACGAAATTTTTTGGGAACGGAAAGTTTTTTATCTGCGATAAATTTATCCATAAGATTTTTTAGCCATTCCTTATTGGTTTTGATATTTCTTAGCATAATAAAATCGTTGTGTTTGCTTATACCGTATTTGCCTATTACCAGTTCCAAGTTTTCGGTTTCGCCTTTTAATAAAATTTCCATGGAAATCATTTTGTCTTTGGTGTCGATAGTTAGATTTATTATTTTTCCTATGTCTTTTAGCAGGTGATTAAGATATTTTTTTGCAATGGATTCCTTTAATGAGAGATTGAATATTTTATCGGTTTTGTTTACAATTTTCAGAAGAATGTTTTTCAGTTTCATTTCAGATAATCTTTATTTACGGTATTTGGCGGGATTTTATTATTGATAATGTCAATAGCGGCATAGGCGGTCATTTTTGCCATTTTTTCTCTTGTTTCTTTTGATGCGCTTCCGATATGAGGGGCTAAGACCACATTGTTCATTTTTAGCAGTTGTTTTTTGATTTCGGGTTCATTTTCAAAAACGTCCAATCCCGCACCTGCTATCATTTTGTTTTCAAGTGCAAAAACCAGATCTCTTTCATTTATAATGGCGCCGCGGGCAGTGTTTATGATGATAGCCGTTTCTTTCATTCGTTTAAATTCGTTTATAGAGATAAGATGTTTTGTTTGCGGGGTAAGGGGCAGATGTAGGGATATGAAATCCGATTGAGATAGAAGATAGTTTAGTTGCACTCTTTTGGCATTCAATTTTTCTTCCAAAAATTTGTTTTTATGATTTGAATAGTAAAGAACTTTCATATCAAATCCGATTGAACGTTTTGCAGTGGCGCTTCCGATTCTTCCCGCTCCTATAATTCCCAAAGTTTTTCCGTGAATATCGTTTCCCAAAAGCAAAGTAGCTTGCCAGCCGGTAAATTTACCGTTTCTTACAAAACTGTCCGCTTCAACAATTCTGCGAGCGGTAGCCATTAGTAGCGACCAAGCCAAATCCGCAGTGGTTTCGGTTAAAACTCCCGGGGTATTGGTAACCGGTATGTTTTTAGAAGTAGCGTAGGAAACATCTATATTATTGTAGCCTACGGCGTAGTTGCAAATACCTTTTAAATCGGGATTGGCATTAATAACCTGTCTATCTATTTCGTCCCGCAATAGGCAGAATATAATGTCCGCTTTTTTTATTCCTTTTATTAATTCCGCTTTGGTGAGCTTTTTATCTTCTTCGTTGTAGATTAATTCAAATTCGCTTGATAAAATTTCAATTCCCGTTTGCGGAATTTTCGCAGTGATAAATATCTTCGGTTTGATAGTTGCCTCCTTTATTTTATTGATAATAACAAACCTATGGTTCGACCGTATTTTTCCAAAAGAAGAGCGGTGTTTTTTATGGAAAATTCTTTATCGAAAGCAGATGAGGAAATGTCTATGATATTATAACGATTGGATGTTATTTCGGACGAACCGCCTGTTAAAACTATAAAAGGTTTATTGAATTTTTGAGATAATTTTATAACTTCGCCGGTTATTTTTCCAAAATTGCTTTGGGCATCAAAATGGCCTTCTCCCGTGATAATCAGATCAAAATTTTTGATAATATTTTCGAGGTTTGTAAGTTCGATAACATATTTACTGCCGGATTTCAGTTTTGCATTAAAAAAATATTCAAAAGCGAATCCCAATCCACCTGCCGCTCCGAGCATCCTTTTATTTTCTATTACCATTCCGAATGTATCATAGAATAGTTTCATATATTTTTTTGCGGCATTTTCCAAAAAGGCGATTTCATCTTTGGTAGCTCCCTTTTGTGATGCGTAAATATTTGCCGCTCCGTTTTTGCCGATTAACGGATTTGAAACGTCCGCAAGAACGGTAAAATCGGATAAGTTTATTCTTTTGTCGAAATTAGCCATATCAATGTATTCCACAAAGGGAATATTTTTAGGAACGGGGGACAAAATATTATCGTTTTTATCCAAAAATTTTGCTCCGAGAGCTGATATTAAACCCATTCCGAAGTCATTTGTGGCACTACCTCCCAAACCGATTACAAAACTGTAAAACCCTTTGTCGAGAAGACGTTTTATTAATAATCCCAAAAGTAGAGAAGAGCGCTCTAATATTGATATGTCGGAATGGATATATTTAAAACCAACCGTTTCGGAAGATTCTATAAAAGCCGTTTTATAATCGTCGGATATAAGATAGTGCAAATTTAGTTTTTTTTCATTTAGCTTAATGGACGTTGTTTTTTTGGTTGTGTTAATGTGATAATAAACCGTATCCAAAAAACCGTCTCCGCCGTCGGATAACGGGAAAATTGTAATTTCTTTGTTGCCGATATGTTTTTTTAGTCCTTTGGCAATAGCCTTGCATACCATAATGGAAGAAAGAGAATGTTTAAAAGAATTCGGCGCTACAAGTATTTTCAAATCTTCTCCTACAAAATTTTTTTACAAATTTTATTTAGAGGACAATTTTTACAATTCGGTTTTTGTTTACCACAAAAATTTTTCCCAAGCATAACGATAAGTGCGTGAAATTCGTTATAAATATAGATGTCTTCGGGTAAATTTTTCATAAAAAATTTTTGAATTTCGTCGTATTTTAAGTTTTTATCTATCAATCCCAATCGAGAAAAGATTCTTTTGGTGTAGGCATCCACTACGAATATCGGTTTTTCAAAAGCATACAAAAGAATTGAATCTGCGGTTTCTTTGCCGATACCTTTTATCGAAAGAAGATATTTTCTTGCCTTGTTTGTCGGCATTTCGGCTATTTTGTTTTTATCCAAAGCACTAGCGATATTTTTAAGGTATTCGGCTTTTTGATTGAAGAATCCGCTCGGTTTTATCAATAGGTTCAAATCGGATGCGTTAACCAATTTTTTTAGCTCGGTTAAATTTGCATTCCGTAAGTTTTTTATACTTTTTTCCACGTTTTTCCAGCTTGTGTTTTGTGTAAGAATTGCACCGATTATAATTTCGTCTTTGGTTTTTGCAGGCCACCAATATTGTTTCCCGAAATGATTCAAAAGCAAATTAAAAATATCCAATAATTTCATAGTTTCCCCGCTATCGAAAGGTAAATTTCTTTTTTATCCTTTTTTTGAAGAGAATTTGAATATTTTGCGGCGATGTCGAATTGTTTCGAAATTTTGGCGGATAATAAAATGAAGAAGGCAAAATCGTCTTTTGTGAATTGTTTTATCTGAAAAATTCCCGGTACATTGTTCTCATATACAAACACGGGTATTTCGGTTTTGACAGAAGTTATTCTTGCTATGAATTTCATTTTCGGTATGCGGTATGTGAGTTGTTGATAGATTAAAAAACCGTTTTTCTTATCGGGTTGTTCGTTTGAAAAAGCAAAATAAGATTTTAAAGATAAGTTATTGTGGATATTTTGTATCCAATAAAGATTGGCTGTGTGGGATGTTGTTTCCGAAAGTGCGGATTTTAACGAGTTATATTTGTAAATAAGCCTAATTTTGTATTTTTTTTTATTGTAAAATATTCGAATGCCGTTTGCAGAGCCGTTTTTTAATAGATTATCTTCGGCTTTTATCTGCGAGTAAATATCTGTGAAAAACGACAAATTTATTTTGTTATAAGGATGCAAGTTTAGAGAATAAAGCCAACCTTTTTCATTATCTGAAAAATGCGAATAATAATTTGTGTGCCAGCGCGGGAAATATTTCGAATAATATCTATATGAAATGCTTTGTGAAAATTTTTTCGATTTAATTATGATTTTTTCATCCGATATATATTTGTTTTGTGATATAACATTCTGTGAAATAAAAGATAGAGTTTTATAGTCCAGTTTATTTATAGCTCCCCAAAATATGTTGTTTGAGTGATATTTGGGATTTTCGAACTGTTTATCGAATTTTAAAAAGTGAATATCCAATATAAAAAGACCGAATTTATGAGTTATTTTGGTAAGACCGCCTATTAATTTTTCGGAAACGTTATAAGGTTTTTTATGGTAATGATATCCGCTTATATTGAACGATTCGATTTGATTTTGTTCATTCAGCTCGGCAGAAAGACGATAATATGAAAAATAGGGCAAAAAGGTTATATTATTTTTTGTGTATTCAAAGCCTATTCCCCTCAAATTAAAATTTTCGTATGTGGAAGCATTTTCTTTTAGCAGTCCCACGTAAAAACGATTGTTGTAAAAAGGGTCATAAAAAGCCGTTTGAGAAGCGTAAATAACACCGCAGTAAATTTTGTAATTTCCTAAAATCAGTTTGAGATTATTTTTTTTATAAGATAAAAACAGTGATGTATAATCGGCATAATCGGGTTCTTTTGCATCTTTTTGAATTACCGAACCGAATCGGATATTATTCTTTTTGTAAAAGTATTTTAACGTGTAATCCAAAGGGTATTTGTCATAATAATTTTTGTATTGTTCCCGAATGTAGATTTTATGATAAGAATTTGTTTTTTCAAAAGTTATGTAATTTTTTAGTGTTTGCAAAAGTTTGCGTTTGAGATGCAGTTTTTTCACAAATTTTCTATCGTTGATTTTGTTGTTTTTTATTATGAAAATAATTTTTTTCGCAGTTGAATCGGGTAAAAAAAAGTAGTGTTCCAAAAATTCTTTCGTAACATTTTTTGCATTAATCGGATTTTGTAGCAAATATTCCATATATTCGATATCGTTTTGGGGCAGGAAATTATTTTCTTTTATAATATCCAAAAAGTCTTCGGAAAATAAAAAGGCACGAAAAAGCATAAAAGCAATTATAATTTTAAAGCGCATAACCTATGGTAAAATAGTGAGTGATAGGCAATTCGGAATGCGTTTGAAACCTATAAGAAAAAGAGATTTTTTTTAAAAAGACAATAAACCCGCCGCCAAGTCTGTCGGGATTGATTTTGTAACCTGAAAAGATATGAAGATATTTATTTAATTTGTAATAAGTGGCGATTTTGTATATAAAATCATAATCCGTTTGTTTTTCTATGCCAAAACCGATAGTGAACGATTTTGTAAAGAGGTAATTAATATTCCAAAGAAAAAAGTTTGAAATTTTCTCGCCGTCGATTTTGGTGTTTGTAATATTTTTTATTGAGAAATCAACAGATAATTTATCAAAATTTTTATTAAATCCCGCATCCAAAACAAAAGCCGTATGAGAATAGTCATTTTCCATGCTAATATATAAAATTCTGGCTGAAACCCCTACGTTTAAATTTAAGATATTTTTTGATACCGATAAAATGTATTCACCTTTTTTATAAACGGAATTATTTAAAAATAAAATTCCCGAAGAGAAAGCAAATCTTTTGAATTTTTTACCCAAATACAAACCGCCGTAAGAAAGTTCTTTTAATGAATACAGTTCTGTGTAGGATGTTTCTATTCCCGAAAATGAAAAGGACGGATTATAATATGAATCGGAAACGGATTTGGAAATCGAGTATAAACCGGCTGTTCCGTTTGATAAAGCGGATATTTCCAAATTGTAATCTACGGAATACAAAAACGAGTAAGCAAAGAGAATGATAAAGCTAATTATCTTCATAAATAGTAACTTTGTTTTTTCCTTCTTTTTTGCTTTTGTACATAGCTTCGTCGGCTTTTTTTATCATTTTCGATTTTAATAATGCGGGCTTGATACAGTTTTCTATTTTTTTGCAATAAATACCAGCGCTCATTGTTACGTGAAAAGTATCGTTTTCGCATTTGAACGGTATTTGGCTTATTTTTTTCAAAAGTTGTGAAATTAGGTTTTTTACGTCATAGGCTTTTGCATCTGTAAGCATAATAAGAATTTCGTCGCCACCGTAGCGAATAATCGTGTCGCTTCTTCTAAAGAAATTTGATATGGTAAGAGCAATTTTTATTAGCACTTCGTCACCCTTTTGATGACCGTATATATCGTTTATTTGTTTGAAATTATCTATATCAAGCATCACAAAGCAAATGGACATTTTTCTCCTATTTGCCACAAAAAATATATTTTCATAGGTAATAAAGAAGAATCTGCGATTTTTTAATCCGGTAAGAGAGTCTATAAGAGATAAATCATTGATTTTTTGATAAACCTTTTCCAATTCGGTGTAGTTATGTTTCACAAAGTGAACAGTGTGGATAAAATGGAAATTTCCTTTGTACAAAAGCGGTTTCATTCTTTTTTCAAGAAGCTCGGATAATTCGGGAATATTGTTTTTATCGCTTATTTTATTAATCGTGTCAAAAATATCAAACCACCTGTTATTTATCACATCAAAAGAAATCAAAAGATAATCCAAAATTTTTTTTATACCCTTTTCGCTTATATCGGTTTCTTTTAATATACGGTTTAATTTTTCCACTTCACAGTCTTGAAATTGTTTTTTAAAGTAATCATGTTCAATTTTATAGATATTAAAAACGGCTTGATAATCGTGTTTTGACAGGAAAAAATCAAGAAGTTTATCCGATACCGATAGGATATGTTTAAAATCATTTCCGTCGAAATTATTGATTTTTTTAAAAAGACCCGCATAAAGTGATAAAAGGAATTTTTTATCTACGCCGGTATCATTAAGCAAATCGTTTATTTTGTTTACGGTTTCTATCAAAGTCATGGTTTCTTCTCCTTTTTTAGGATTTTTTTCCGACGGATTTTGTCAAAGATTTTTTAATAAGACTTCAATAATATGAGAAGAAAAAGATTATTTTATCACCGTTAATTTGGATACTCTCGTGAGTTTTTTATTTTGCGACAGTTTTACAAAATAAATACCCGTTGATACTTTTTTGCCGTTTTTATCTTTCAAATCCCAATTTGCCGTAAATATCCCCTTGGATGATTTTCCTCCGATAAGTTGTTTTACCTTTTGTCCTTTCATATTATAAATGCTTAAATCAATCTCTCCATCTTGTGATA
>CAZUGB010000108.1:0-4762 GCA_964619925.1 uncultured Candidatus Cloacimonadota bacterium | reverse complement strand
AGTGTAAATTTAGTTCTTTTTTATGTAATTTTAACTAAGGTAACTCAAAGAAAACAGCAACAAAAACTTTTATTATAAATCTTTCCATTTTTTAGAAAAGACAAATTAGAAATTTACTAACAAATATATTGAATGAGATGCCTCAACTTTTTACGCTTGACAGATAAAATCGGTTTTTAGAAATAAGAAAAAAAATTTTTCGGAGGAAAAAATGGTAAAAAAAATTTTTTTGATGATGATAATACTGCTTCCGATTTTTTTGTTTTCACAAACGGAAAATACCGATAGCGGTAATAAAAATTTGGGAATGACCGGCGGAGTGGGAACAATTACCATAAATGATCAAATTTATACGAGATTCCGATTAATGCCGGAAATCACACTCGGTAAGATAGGTATCGGGTTGGATTTTGATTTGTTAATCGATGCCGAAGGAAATGTGAGAGAAGAAGATTGGGACGACTGGGAAGATTATATAAACAAAATTTATTATATCAGATATGGACACAGAGGAGATAAATTTTACGGAAGAATAGGCGGATTTCCCGATTATACCTTGTCTTACGGTTTGATAATGAAAAACTATTCCAATATGCTGAAATATCCCGATTATCGACAAATCGGTTTACAATTGGGATTACAATTACCGGTATTGGGTTTGCAAGTGGAAGGATTTACGGCTAATATTACAAATAACGAAATTATAGCCGCTCGTGTTTCCGCCACACCATTTGAAATGATTACGCTTCCTTTTGTGGAAAAAGTAAGGGTGGGAGTTACCGCTGCACAAGATAATAATGAATACAAAGGCTTGGAAGACAGAGATAATGATAATTATCCCGATTATTTTGACGATTATCCTACCGATAGCCATTGGCATAATCAAGTGGACCATGATATGGAAGAATATTTGGTAATGTATCAGGAAATTCACGGTGATACCACCGGTTTTTATCAATGGTTCTACAATGATTCAGATGTAATTCAGGCAAAAAGAAATCCCTCTTTTTCCGATTTGGGAGAAAGAAAGGTTACAATTATCGGCGCAGACTACACCGTTCCTATTATAGAAAAGAAATTCTTCTCTTTGGGTCATTATGCCGAATATGCTCAAATTTTGGATCATAAATGGGGTTTGATTTTTCCCGGATTTTACGCTAAATTTCTTATATTTTATGCAAATCTTGAAATGAGACATTATCAGGAAGATTTTATCCCTCATTTCTTCGACGAATTATATGACGAACAAAGGGCTTGTGTGCAAAAAGTTTCTTCGGATTCTTCAATTATTATCTTAAAAGAAGATCTCATATCTCAAACAAAAGCCACCAAAGGTTGGTTCGGAAGTTTAACGGCAAATATTGCTAATTTTATTAGCGTAACGGTATCATACGAAGATATGTACGGGGAAGATAACGATCATAACAGAACGCTCACCGGAATAGCATCTTTAAATCAAAAAATATTGCCACAGCTCAAAACAGCCGAAATAAAATATTATCAAAGCGGGTTCGACAAGTTGGAACATTTTAAAACACCCGGTGCTTTATTGGACGGAAAATTGGGTTATTCGCTTTCGGGAAATACGATTTTGGTAGGAAATTACAAAGAAAGATACCAAGATTTAAATGGCGACGGCATTATCAAAGGCAAAGTAAACGGTAAATCCGAAACAATAAAAACATTTGGCTTGGGTGTGGAATTTTCATTTTAAAATTATGACTTTTCCATACGGTTTGTACGATGCGCATTGTCATTTATTTGAATTAGAACAAAAAAATATTTTAAAAAACGAATTACAAAAAGCTCATAAAGCCGGGATAACCGGCTTTTTTTGTTCTGCACTCGGCATAGAACAGTTTGATTGGTACAAAAATTGTAATTATTGTTTTTGGTATGCCGGCATTCATCCCTTTTATGAAAAAAGTAAAATTTCGGATTTGGACATTATCATTGATTTGGCGGAACAAAAAAAAATTATCGGTATCGGTGAGATAGGATTGGACAAAAGACAAAAAGATGAAGATTTTCAAAGAAAAATATTATCTATTCAATTGGACGTTGCACAACAATATGACTTGCCGATAGTGTTTCACGTTGTGGGAAAATATTATGATTTATATAAAATATTGAAAAAGAATTTTCCCAAAGTGCGAGGTATTTTGCACGGATTTTCCGCTTCTACGGAGATTTTTGAACTTTATAAAAAATTTGATATTGCCTTTTCCGTAGGGAATAAATTTTATAATGAAAATCTTGCCAAATCCATATTGAAATACGGTCATTTCACTTTGGAAACCGATACGCCTTATCAAAAACCAAAAGATGAAAAAGACGACTATAATCATCTGATAAATTTAACAAAAGTCCTTTCCTTTTTGGAACGATTTGAAATCAAAGAAAACATAATAAAAAAACAATACGATACATTAAAGGAAAAATTCGATTTATGAATAGATTTTCAAAATCTTCCGTTTTGGTGGATGTGGAGCGATTAAAAAAATCAAAAGTAACGGTTATCGGTTTGGGAGGTGTAGGCTCAATTGCGGCGGAAACCTTGGTAAGAACCGGTGTGGGTAATTTGGTTTTGGTGGATTTTGATAAGATCGAAACGGACAATTTGAACAGACAAATTATGACATTATCTTCCAATGTGGGAAAATTTAAAACGGAAGTACTAAAAAAAAGATTTTTGGATATTAATCCCGATTTGAATATTGAAATTTTTACCGAGAGAGCGGAAAAAGGTAATTTTATTAAATTTATTGCCGGTTCCGATTTTGTGATTGATGCAATAGATTCTTTGTCCGATAAAGCGGATTTAATTGAATTTTTGGTAATAAATAATTATCCCTTTATTTCTTCCATGGGAACGGCATTAAGGCACAATCCCGCCAAATTAAAGATTATCGATTTTTCCGAAACTCATTCGGATCCTTTATCCAAAAGGTTACGAAAAATTTTAAAGAAAAGAGGTATTACAAGAGGTTTTGACGTGGTTTTCTCGGAGGAATTACCCCAAAAAAACGCTCACAATGTATTGGGCTCTTTGATGTATGTAACTTCGGTTGCGGGTTTATATTGCGCATATTATGTTATCGAAAAATTGTCCTAAAAAAAATTTCCGATAAAATTAATAAAAGCAAGAAAATACAATTGAATATTGAAAAATTCGGATTTACGGCTATCATTTTATTTTATGAAATTAAAAAGGAGTAAACACCAACTTCTTGACAGACAGCACGATAAAAAAAAGTTATCTGTTCAAGGTAAACTATGAGTAAAAAAGTATTAAAAAAGAATATCGGATCAATGTCGTTAGCCGTATTTATCAGCCGAATTAGCGGTTTGATAAGAGATCAGGTATTTGCCTATTTTTTTGGAGTTTCCTACGTAGCCGATGCATTTAATTTTGCATATACCATTCCCAATTTACTTCGAAGATTATTCGGAGAAGGCGCTTTGGGCGCGGCGTTTATTCCCATTTATCAGGAAATAGGAGTAAAAAAGAATAAATCCGAGCAGATTAAATTTGCTATAAATATTCTATCGTTATTAACCCTGATTTTAACTCTTTTTTCAATTGTCGGAATTCTTTTCGCCCCTTTTATAATAAAATTGCTTACGGAATATTTACCCTTTATCATACAAAAATTATTCGGTTCAAATGCACAAATCAGAGCCGGATTTGATGAAAAAACATTGCTATTAACCATTAAACTTACCAGATTATTATTTCCCTATCTGTTTTTTATAGGAATTTCTTCCACATTGATTTCGATTTTAAATTCACATAACTTCTATTTTGTGCCGGGATTAACTTCCGCTTTTTTAAATTTTTCTATGATAGGTATGCTTTTGGTAACCAAAGTTTTCCCCGAAATGAGTAGTCCCGAGCTTTCGATTTTTTTATCCGTCGGAGTTTTAATCGGCGGATTTTTGCAAGTTGTTTTAAATTTTCCGCTTCTTAAAAGGATAGGCTATCGCTTTGGAATGATTTTTTCTTTTAAAAATAAATATCTCAAAGAGTTATGGACGAAATTTTTACCCGGAGTGTGGGGGATAGCCGTTCGACAAATTAATCTTTTAACCGATAGAACATTGGCATCTATGATTGTAACGGGTAGTATTTCCGCATTAAATTACGGAAATCGTGTTATGCAACTACCTTTGGGGATTTTTGGCGTTTCAATCGGTACGGCGGTAATTCCTCATTTTTCAAAAAATATTGCGGCGGGAAACATAAAGGGATTGAATGAAAAATTGACCTATGCCGTATCGTTGGTTAGCTTTATTATGTTACCCGTAACGGTATTGATATTTGTGGAAGGGAGGGATTATATTCAAATTTTGTTTATGCGTGGTGCTTTTGACAAAAAAGCTCTGATAATGTCTTCCAATGCGTTGATGTTTTATTCTTTGGGCTTGGTTTTTTATTCTTTAAATAGGATTTATACTGCAATTTTTTATGCAAATAAAAACACAAAAACACCCTTTATCGTTGCTTCCGTTATAGTTCTTTTGAATGTGATTCTAAATTTGATTTTTATGAATTATTGGAATTATAAAGGCTTGGCTTTGGCAACCAGTGTTTCTTCTTTTGTTCAATTTTTGATTTTACTATTTTTGATAAGAAAATTTTATCCCGAAGTTAAGCAGAAAGGTGTGGTAACAGAGATATTTCGCATCATTTTTTCCTCAATAGTGCTTTGGTTTGTTTTATCTTTTGTAAAACGTCTTTTTGAGGGGGATTTATTTATAA
>CAZUGB010000107.1:0-6188 GCA_964619925.1 uncultured Candidatus Cloacimonadota bacterium | reverse complement strand
AATGATTCTCAGGGTTTTGCCACAACAAAGATAATTTTTTATAATACTCTTTTAACGAATAATTGATTTTATCTTCCAAAATAATTTCTCCCGAAACGGGTTTTAATATTTTTGCCATTAATTTTAATAAGGTTGATTTACCCGCACCGTTTTTTCCGATAATCGATATGATTTCTCCTTTACGGACGATTAAACTTATCTTTTTTAACAAATTAGCCTGATTTTTATAATTGAACGACAGATTTTTTATTTCTAAAATTGTTTTATCGGAAATAAAATCATTATTTATCTTCGGCAAATCAAAATTCCATTGAAAATTATTAGGCTCAATAGAATGTGCAATTCGATTTTCTATTTTTATAATTTTATTTACATACTTTTTTAAATAGTGTAAGTTGTGTTCCACAATTATCACGGTTTTATTTTTAATTATTCTTTTAAAAGTTTCTATAAACAATTTTGCGGATTCGGGATCCAAAAAAGCTGTAGGTTCGTCAAATAATAATACATCGGGGTTAGTTAGCAATATGGATAATAGAGCTATTTTTTGCTTTTCACCTCCTGATAAACCGATTGTATCTCTATTTAATAAATGAGTTACCTCGAATTTTTCCGCTATCTCAAAAATTTTATTTTTGATTTCTTTTGAAGGTAATTTTAAATTTTCCAAACCAAAAGCCAATTCGTTAAGCACCTTTTTATTAATCATTTGTGCATTAGGATTTTGAAATAACAATCCAATTTTTAATTTTTGAGCCGTGTCGATTTTTTGTATTTCAACACCGTTAAATAAAATTGTTCCACTCATTTTTCCAAAGATGGTATCGGGTATCAAACCTTTTAGTGCATACAATAGTGTGGTTTTTCCCGAACCCGAATTTCCCGAGAGTAATACGATGTCGTTTTTTTTAATTGTTAATTTCCCTTTTATCTCCACACTTTTTTTTTGTGAATAATATCCAAAAGAGAAATTATCTATTTCATAAATATTATTCATTCATCTTGGATTTTACAATTTCAAACTGATTAAAAATACCGGTTTTCATTAGATTATTAGCCAAATAATAAGAAAGTAATCCGGCTAAAAGCACACCACTTACGGAAAATGCGATAAATTGAATTAATAGATACTTAAAATTGTGCATCAAATACCATTTATCCCAGAAGAAAGAAAGAAGAAACGATGCCGTGGACGATATAAATCCGGCCAAAAGTAAAACTGGCAAATTCCACTTTTTGTATGCCAATAAAATAAAAAATATCTCTACCGGTAATGCTTGAAAAAAGCCCCAAATCAAGGAAGTGATACCCCACCTTGCAATAAATCCCTGAATAAAAGCGGCAATCATTTCGCCAAGCAATGCACTTCCCGGCTTTCTGATAACAAACGGGAAAAAAACCGCACCGGTTAACCAAAAGCCGCTAAGTAAATTTTCCAGCATCAAAGGTTTTAACAAGGGTTTAAATAAATCATATACAAAAGTATATCCCCACCAAAATATTCCCAAGGCGGAAGAAACCACAGCAATAAAAACTATTTCGTTTATTCTTAATTTTTTCATAATTATCCTTATATGGTTTTGGTGTTTCAAAAATTTTTATCAATTAAATGTCAAGATTTGCCATAAAAATAATAGTTAATATCCTCTTAAACAAAAAAATTATTTTGGCACTGGAATTGCATCTAATAGAAGCAAATAAATCTCATAATTTAATAACCTCCTTTATGCCCCGCAAATTCGGGGCTTTTTTTATAAACAAATCGCAAATTTGAAAATAAGTGATACAACATTGTTTACAATCCATTTATTACTAATTTAACAATTTTAAAAATAACTTAACTCCTTTTATAAGAGTTGTTATTTTAATTTCGCATTTTTATAAATTGTATTTACCCATTCGAAAGAAATTAGAAATCAATATCTTCGTCAATAGCTCCGATAATTTGACCTAATTTAATACTAAACATCGTTCCGACTCCTTTCTTTTCGAAATCTATTCCTTCATTTTTTAAAACTCCTACTACCGAAGGCAAAAAATCGGCATTTTCGGTAAAACCGATAATAGTCTTTGATGAAGAACTACTTTTTCCGTATAGCATCATTGAACGTAAGAAAGGAATATTATATAACATTTTTTTTATCCCGTATTCCGAATCGATAATTGTGGGATTTCTTAAACCGGATTCTAACAAAATTTCTTCCACGGAATTAAGCATCTCTGCATTATTAACTATCACACCTATTAAATAATGTTCTTCTTTTGTTTTTTGCAATTCGACTTTTTCCGCTCTTTCAAAATCGGATACAAGTTTAAGAATATCATCGGGAACATCGGATTTTAATAAATTTTCTTTAATTTTATCTTTATTTAAAAAACGTGCTATTTTAGCCATCACATTGATATAATTTTCACCTGCCAAGCTCGTTCCTATGGCAAAAACTATATTAACTTTGGAAGCAAAACCGGAATATTTAATTCCCTTTTTGGAAATAATTACCATCACAAAATCTTTTTTTACATAATCGGTTTTTACATGCGGAATAGCTATGCCTTTGGCAATTTCGGTACTCATTTTGTTTTCACGTTCCCAAAGTTCCTTTTTAAAGCCCTCCTTATCAGTAATCAAACCGGCATTATAAGATTTTTCCGTAATGAAATCAAACAATTGCTCTTTATTTTTTATTTCGGGGCGGATAAAAATCAATTCTGATTTAATAATATTTTTCAGATAAATCATTTATGACCTCCTCATTTTCCATCCGAGAATAATCTCATGGATATTTATATCACCTATAATTCTGTTTTCGTTATCAATCACGGGTAATTCCTGCAAAGAATAATTATTCATAATTGTTACTACTTTTTCCAGATTATCATCATCTTTCACACATATATTTTCCGTTCTCATCAAATCTTTCGCCCTTTTTATCGTGAATAATTTTCCCAAAGAATAAGGATCATCTATCAGATTTTTATAAAAAGAAGTATCTACCATATCAACCAAAATAAGCTCCAAGAAATTCGTAAGCTTTATATATCCCGAATATTTTTCATTATCATTCACCACATAAATGGTTCTGTTTATAGGGGATTCCAAAAATTTATCGGCAATTTTTTCTATTAAATTATCTTCTGAGATTATCAAAGGTTTCGTTATTTTGTTTCTAACATCTTTTACATAAATTTTTTTCATATTTACCTACCTTTAAAAGTCAATTTCAACAAAAACGGGGTTATCAAAGCGGATGCCACAACCATAAGAACAATCACACCGAATATATCCACTCCGATAATTTTTTCCGCCAAAGCCATATTTGCCACAACCAATGCCACTTCGCCGCGAGGAACAAGTCCCGTGCCGATGATAAGACTTCTTTTCAGGCTAAAACCGCTTAATTTCGCTCCGATGCCTCCGCCTATTATCTTTCCTAATACTGCCGCCAAAATAAATAATATTGCAAACCACAAATTAAAACCAACTTCTCTCAAATTGGTTTCCAATCCGATATTTATAAAAAAAATCGGAACAAATAGTGATTGTCCCAAATCTTTTATACCATCCAAAACTTTGTTTTTGGACTTGGTCATTCCAATAAATAAACCGGAAAAATAGGAACCGGTAATAGTAGCCATACCCACAATCTTAGCGCCCCACGAATAAAGAAATGCCAAAGATAAACCTATTGATAATTCCATTTCATCGTCTTGTGAAAATCTCGCTTTTCGCATTATCAATTTAAGAAAAAAATATGCAAAAACCAGTGCAATTATCAAATACAAAACAATTGAAAGAAACATCTTTAATATGGAATTATTTTGCGAACCGAACAAACTAAATACCACGGTTAAAAGCAAAATGCCAATAACATCATCTATTATAGCCGCACCCATTATGGTATTGCCTTCCACCGTACGGAATTTTTTCATATCCATCAAAGTCATCACGGTAACACTCACACTTGTAGCGGTAAGCACTACACCCACCACCAAAGATTCCTTGGTGGAAAAATGAAAAACTCTAGAAATAAAAAAACCGAAAGCAAACGGTATCACAACCCCGAAAATTGCAGATAACAAAGAACCTTTACCGGCTTTTTTCATTAATTCCATTTCGGTTTCAAGACCGGCTTCAAATAGTAAAATAATCACACCGATTTCGGAAAAAACTTTCAGAACTATGTTTGTTTTTATCAAATCAAATCCGGTAGGTCCTATTAACATACCTACCAACAACATTCCCAAAACCGCCGGTTGCTTAAATCTTGCGGATAGCGAGGAAAATAATTTCGCAAGAATTATAATAATTGCAATATGCGCTAATAAATGTTGCGAAACTTCCATTATTTTTCCTTAATTTTTTAAATAAAAGAAAAAATAATCGCAATTAGTGTCAAATCATTTTAAAATTTATCATTACAAACCTAAAAACATATTAAATCGAAAAAGTTTTTTTATGCGAAAAAAAAGGCGCAATCTTTTTGCGCCTTATGGATTAATAATCAAAAATATTCCCACCGATAAATTCCCGTAAAATCGAATTTAACGGAACAAATTTGGGATCAATAATATCAAAATGAGATAAAATTTTTAATAATCTCTGCGCTTCAAGATATACGGGGCTATTTTCTCCGATTTTTCTTAATTCTTTTTTTGCAAATTCTTTTAAAACACCCAATTCATAAGTGAGTGTACTATTAAACATAAAATCGGCATTTTCTTGATATGGGAAGATGTTGTTATCTTCACCTTCTCTTACCGATTCCCACATACTTAATGTTTTTTCTGCACTGTGTTTTCTATATTTACTATCTCTTATTATTCTTCGAATTTTTCTTGAATCCGTGGTAGCTATTCTATTATGCGAATCGATGTTCAAATTGTTCAATGCACTCACATAAATTTTTGTTTTCATATAAAAAGGAATGCTTTCGGTAAGTGTTTCATTAAGCCCGTGAATACCTTCCACTATTAAAATATCGTCTTTGGAAAGTTTCATTTTTTTATCGGAAATTGTACTTAAACCCTTTTTAAAATCATATTTTGGCAAATTAATTTCTTTTCCATTCATCAAATCCAAAAGATTAGAGTTTAATAAATCCAAATCAAGCGCATGTATGGATTCGTAATCAAATTCTCCGTTCGGTTTTTTGGGCGTTCTGTCCCTTGAAACAAAATAATTATCCAAATTTAAAACCTTAGTTCCCAAGCCTTCCACACGTAATTGAATATCTAATCTTTTTGCAAAAGTTGTTTTTCCAGAAGAAGAGGGACCTGCTATCAAAATAAGTTTTATTCCCTTCATCTTGGTTGCTATGGTGGATGCTATTTCCACAATTTTGTTTTCGTGCAATGCTTCTTCTATTAATATTGTTTTTTTTATATCAAAAACTTCGGATTTGTCTTTTATTCTTTTATTCAAAGAAGTTACATTGTGCAATTTTAATATATTAAGCCATTTGTCATGCAATTGATGAGTTTTGAAAAGCTTATGCTTCATCTGAAAATTTTCACTAATTTCTAATGTATTTTTATCTGGAAAACGAATTATCAAACCCGGCGAAAGATATTTGATGTCAAAACCTTTTATAGCATTGGTATTTAGCACAAGTTCACGAATTGAATAATCATAATAGTCTTCACATCTGTATAAATCAACCTGAGCATTTTCATCCATATTGGAAAATAATTTTATCAAATCTTCTCTGCCGAATTTTTTCACTTTCTCTATTGCTTCTTTCACTGAGAAAGTTTTTTTTACGATGTCTAATTTTTTATCTATATATTCTTGAATCTTACTTTTTAATTTTTTTATATCTTCCGGCTTAAAAGGGTTGTTTTTAATACCATCTATACTCTTTTCGATAAATGATTCACAATATACACCGTCGCCGATGGAATGTTCCACCACTAATCTGTTTCGCGGTTTGGATATTTCGGAAAAAGCTTTGTTCAAAAGATAAATTACGCTGGCTTGATGTATTCGGTAACCCTCTGTGGACTCATAGGTGATAAAATCGATAATTGTATCTGTCGTTATTTGAATGTTCGATCTGATATATTTGTTAGCATTCAATTTTGCAATCACAATATTTTTTAATTCACCGCACCAATGAGACTTTAACTCGTTAAAATCTACAGTTTTTTCTTTGAATTCTTCTTTATTGTACTCTTTTCCGTTTTTAAAA
>CAZUGB010000106.1:0-4404 GCA_964619925.1 uncultured Candidatus Cloacimonadota bacterium | reverse complement strand
TTATTCTTTTATAATGGTTGTAAACCGCCACGGAAATTATCTTTTTAGCCTCGTCTTGCCCTATAATGTATTGATTAAGCAATTCGTGAATTTCTCTCGGTTTGGGTAATTCAAATTCAAGAGATTCCTCAACCTTTCTTTCTTCGTTTATTATGTTCATACACATTTCCACACAGTCATAGCAAATATTACCGTCGGAACCGTGTATAAGATTTACTTCGTATTCAGGTCTGTTACAAAAGGAACATCTTTCGTATTTTTTTTCACTCATTATCTTTTTCTTCTCCTATTTTTCTGGAACTTATCACTTCATCGATGATACCATATTCCATAGCTTCGTAAGCGTCCATAAAAAAGTTACGATCGGTGTCTTCTTCGATTTTTTTTATAGGTTGTCCTGTATGTTTGTGCAAGAGTTCGTTTAATTTGTTTTTTATCTTTAATATTTCCTTTGCATGTATTTCAATATCGGAAGCTTGTCCTTGCACTCCGCCTAAGGGTTGATGAATCATAATTCTACTATTCGGAAGAGCAAAACGTTTGCCTTTTTCTCCGGCTGCCAATAAAAAAGCTCCCATACTTGATGCCTGACCCATACAAATCGTGCTTATTTTCGGTTTGATAAATTGCATTGTATCATAAATAGCCAAACCGTCGGTAACCGAACCACCCGGTGAATTGATGTACATATAAATATCTCTTTGAGGATTTTCAGCTTCAAGATGCAAAAGCTGAGCGATTACCAGATTACTCATATTGCTATCTATCACAGTGCCTAAAAATATTATTCTGTCTTTTAATAAGCGAGAGTATATATCGTAGGCTCGCTCCATTCGTCCGCTTTGTTCCACTACTATCGGAATTAATGGCATTTTTACTCCTGATTTTCTGCTTGTTTTTCTTGGGTTTGTTCTGTTTTTTCGGCTTTATCTTCTTTGTTTTCTTTGGAATTATCTTTTTCTTCTTCTTTGTTTTTTAACAACTTAAAAGTATTGTTTTCCAAAAGAAAATCATCATATTTCATATCCAAAGCTCTATCTTTGAAATTATCGGAATTAATTCTGTCTTTATAAAGTTTTTTGTATTCTTCGGAATCCATTTTTAATTTTTCCGCTTCGATTTTGATAAGTTTTTCCAAATCGTCGTCTTCTACTTTAAGATTTTCCATTTTAATTATTTCGTTTCTGATGAAATAAGATTTGATATTAAAAACAGCCATTTCATTGAACATGGGGGCTATTTTGTCCAAATCTTGAGAAGTTTGCACATACGAAGATGCAAGCTCTTTTGAATAATTCGCAACCATAGTATTCGGAACGTCAAAAGGATTTTCTTCTATCAATTTTAATTTAACGCTGGTTAGCTTGGATTCTTTATTTTTTTCCTCAATGTATTTGATAATGTCTTCTTCTAATTTTTTCTTCATATCTTCAAATGAATCAAATTCGAGATCTTTTGCAAATTCGTCATTCAATTCGGGTAAATTAAGTTTATAAATTCTTGCTAATTTGATATGATATGTTTTGTCTTTTTTAATGATATTTACTGCGTTTTTATCAAAAGGCTCAATGTCAAAAACAGCATCTACGGTATCGCCTGTTTTTGCATTTTGTAAAAAGTCATTCATTTCTTTGGAAAAATGAGCGGGTGAGTAGTAGGTGTTTTCCAATTTATATATCGGTTTTTCATCATCTTTGTTTTCATAAAATTCCAAATTGATATAAAATCCTTCCTGAGCTTTTTCTTCCACATCTTCTTGTGTTGCATTTTGTTTTCTAATCTCTTCGATTTGCTTGTTTAATATTTCTTCGTTATATTCTTCACCCGGAAATTCTATTTCCAATCCTTTGTATTTTTCCACTTTAACTTCCGGCATTACTTCAAATTTTAGAACCATTTCAAATTCATCGTTTTCCCATTTTGAAGAAACCATTTCCGGCTCGTTAATAGGATTTTGATTTTCCTCTTGAAGTGCCTTGGGAAAATAATTTTCATATACCGAAATTTCAAAAGCTCCGTCGATAGCTTCTTTGAACATCTTTTTAACCATAGGAAGAGGGGCTTTGCCTTTTCTGAAACCCGGAATAACGTATTTATTTCTAAAATATCTTACGGATTTGTTATATTCTTTTTCCGCTTCTTCTTTTTCCAAAATAATTTTAAATTCCATAATTGTGGAACTTGTTAGATTTTTTTCTATTCTCATTTATTCTCCTAAAATTGTATTTTGTTATGTTAAAAAAAATATGGTGCGAAAGAGGGGACTTGAACCCCTACGAGATAATTCTCACTGGATTCTAAGTCCAGCGCGTCTGCCAATTCCGCCACTTTCGCACGTTTGTTTATTCTATTTAAAATTTTTAAGCATTTTTGAATATTTTTGGTATTTTTCTTTTTCTTTTGCCTTAAAAGCCGCACCAACCACAAGCTCAAGCGCATCTTTTGATTTTGACAACTCAAACCATTTGATTGCATAATCCAACGAATTTTTGTAATCTTTGTTTTTGTAATATAAACTTGCCATTGTTTGTAATGCCGAGGCATCATCCAAACTCAAATCGGTGTATTTTTTGTAATATTTTATCTGTGCGTTTAGATCATCAGGATTCTTTTTACTAGCAGTTTGAACCGCCAAAAGATATCCGTCTTTATCATCCGGTTTTAATTCGAGGAATTTATCAATTGCTTTAAGTGCTTTGTCATAATCATTCAAATCATTATACACAAGACAGATATTGTAGTAGTTATCAGGTTTTTTGGGATCAAGTTCTATTAACTTTTCATATTGTTTTGCCGCATTGGCATAATCTTTTTTCTTAAAATACATATCGGCTAATTTTGCTCTGGTGATGTAATCTTCTTTTTTTGCCAAAGATAATTTCAAATATTCGATAGCCTTATCCGAACTATCCAATTTTGTATAACAATAACCTATCATTTTTAAAGTTTTTGCACTGTCGGGTGTTATTTTATATAAATGCATAAATCTTTGCAACGCTTCTGTAAAGTTTTCTTTTGTGGGTTCGGAACCTAATGCTTTGGGATTTATAACGGATGAAGCTTTGATATACATTTTTGCCCAAGAGCTTTGAAGATATTTTTCCAATTTGGCTTTTTCTTTTAAATACTTATCGATGTGTTTTTGATATTTCTTTTTTTTCTTCGGTTTTTCTTGTTGAAGTTTTTTGTATTCGGCAATTTCTTTATCAATGTTTTCAATTGCCAATTTAAGATATTTGTATGCTTTTTCATAATCCTTTAAACCTGAATAATAAATATCGCCTAATTTTTCAGCCGCTTCTATATGATTCGGATTTTCTTCCAATACTTTTTCAAAGAGCGGAATGGCTTTTTCGTATCTTTTCCCGTTTTTATGCATCTTTCCGGATCTTAAATTTTTCTTTCCTACCGCATCAAGTTTTTGGTTTGCGTAAATAGATCCTGCAATCATAAGCACTATGAGTAACAGCACGGCTATTTTTCTAAAATTTCTATTCATTTTAAACCTCCATTGAATTATGGTTGCAATTTTTTTTCTTTTGTTTATCAGTCAAGCAAAACAGATTTTTATTTCACTTCTATTGTCGATAGCATCTGTATCGGATCTTGATTGATGTTTTCATAAAATTCATAAGCCTTATCCAATTTAAAATCTTTTGCCAATTTATTACCTGTGATATTGCTTATTACATCGAGATTGAATTTGTCTTCAAAAAGGTATTGGAAGTATGTTTTGTGTTTGGGATAATATTCCGGCGAATAATCCGTGATTTTTGCGATTTCAGCGGCTTTTGCGATTGCATCGTTTAAATTTCCCACTTCATCTATCAACTTGTGCATTTTTGCATATTTGGAATCCCAAACCTGACCTTGTGCTATTTCTTCCACATCTTTCAAAGGTATTTTTCGCCCTTCCGAAACCCTTGTTTTAAATTCCCAATAAGTATCTTGAATGCCTTTTCTTAATAAATTGATTGTATTCTCATCTGGTTTTTGCATAGGGTCGAAAAGTGTGGTGTAATTTCCCTTTGTAATTTTATCCGTGGTAATACCGGCTTTATCAGCCAATTTTTTAATGTTCGGAAGCATGGCTACCACACCAATTGAACCTGTAACTGTATATTTCTCCGCCAAAATATAATCGGCATTGGAAGAAATATAATACCCGCCGGATGCGGCTACATTTCCCATACTTACTATTACGGGTTTTTCCATTTTTAATTTTTTTATCTCATTTAATATGATTTCAGACTCCAACGCACTTCCGCCCGGACTATTTACGCGAATTACAACGGCTTTCACATTATTATCATTTTTTAAATCTTTAAAGATTTATTATAGCGTTTTGATGTGATATTCATAGTGTACGGAGAAGAATTTTTAGATATTTTGGTTATTGCTCCC
>CAZUGB010000105.1:0-5842 GCA_964619925.1 uncultured Candidatus Cloacimonadota bacterium | reverse complement strand
AAAGTGTTAAAAATATAATTGCAATTTTAATGTCAATTAAAATAAAACCATTCAAATTTTAGAAAATTTTTCATTGTAACTTTGTATATTGGAAGAAGATAAAAAATAATACAAAAAGTTTTAAAAAGCAAATTGAAGTCGAGAGCCGAGATAAGAGTATTTTTTTGTGGTTAAAGAATCATCATTCAGCAAAATAAAACCTATTTCGGGAGTACAAGTAAGATTTTTTTTAATAGTGAAATTGATTTGAGAAAATATATTCCAATAGCTAGCTGAGCCATTAATTGTAGGTCCTTTTTCTTTTGTATAACCAATACCGGAAATAATTTTTTTAGTATTAATTTTGTAACCGAATTGAAAAAAACCGCCGTAAGCTTCCGATACATGACAAAAAGAATTTTCTTCGTAGCCTTTTTTAATAATATCATTAGGTAAAAAATTTAAAATGCCGTAATCACAAATATCTTTACCGTAGTTTATTTGAGATTTAATTTCCAAATTATTGTGTTTAAATATCAGTGTGGTAGCAACAGCAAATTCATTAATATAATCATCATTATTAATATCATCATCATCATCATCATTAATGTCATCGTAATTTTTGGGAATATAATTGAAACCGAGTGTATAATAAACGGATAGATTTTCCGAGATAAAATTGTATCCCAGATTAATTTTCGGGAAAGAAGTATTTGGATTAAAAGCCAAAAATGGACCCAATTTAAAAATGGGAAAAGAGGGTTGCATGAGGATTAAATAAAATTTTTTGTCGTATGTTATTTTAAACATAGGTTTGCTTTCGTCGTAAAATGCTCCAATACCAATATTTGCCAATTCGGAACCGGTAAAAAAAGAAGCAACTTGTGAAGAGTAATTTGCCGCCGAAAATCCTGTGTAATATTTACCGAGTAAAATGGAAAATTTATTAAAACTATACTCCGCATAAGCTAATCTTAAATACATAAAGTTATTTTTTTTATAACCGAATTCGATTTTTGTTTTAAAATCATCACTAAAATATTTAAGCCCGAATCTTGACGAGGAATACAAATTGCCGGTATATGATATTTTATTATCATCGGTTTTGTATGCCCAAGCACCCGTTCTTATTAACCCGTAAAAAGATATATCCGCAAACAATGAGGAAAGTAAAAATAATCCCGCGATTACCAAAAAAAGTCTTTTGGAAACATTGTCTTTTTTTAACATAAATTCTCCCTTTTTTCTAATAAATTGATAAATTTTGCAGCGAAATAAATATGTCAAATTGATTTTTATCAAAAAAAACGGAGGAAGAATTTCCTCCGTAAAAAATTATTAAATTAACGATAGGATTTCGTTGGCTTTTTGAATAAATTCCGTTAATTCTTTTCCTACAAATTGCTTCTGTTCTATCATAGCCAAATCATGTATGTAAGATGCTATCAGTTTTGCTTTGTCATATTCTCCGTTGTTATAAAATTCTATCAGCTTATTAACTATGGGATTGTTATAATTTACCAATAAATTGTGGTTTTTTAAAAAATCATGTTCTTTCGAATCGGAAAGATAGCTCATTTCCTGATAACGGCGTATAAATTCGTTAAATACAATAACAGCGGGTATCTTTTTTGATTTTAAATTTTCAACATCTATTTTTACCGAAACGTTTAATTTGTCCAATAGCTCTTTGTAGGCATCTTTGCCTATCTTTTCAATTTTTTCTTTGGGAATAACAAAAGGATTGATTTTTGTTATGTCATCTTGAATTGTGATATAGTCGGATAGCTCTGTGGCAACTTGGGGATATTTTTCCAAAAATTTCTTGTATTGTTCTTTGTCAAAAGATGCTTCCGTGTTTTCATTCAGATATTTTAAAAAGATTTCTTTTATTTTTAATTTTTTATCCTCGTCGATTTCGTCTTTTTTGTCGTTCACGATGTTTTTATTGATTTCGGAATCTATTCTTACAAAGCTGATGTCGGGATTTTTGTATTCCAAATGCTGGAACAAATGGTTATCCAAAACCGAATTTGATAAAATTACCTCTATACCTTGTTCTTTCATTAAATCCAAAAAAGTTACCAATCGTTTGTCACCTGATGCATAATAAATTTTTTGCGGTTTTTCTTCGGATTTGTTTCTTTTTAGATATTCTTCTATGGTAACGTATTCGTCTTTTGTTGTTTTAAAAATCAAACATTCTGTCATAATATCCGAAAATTTTTCTTCGGAGATGATGCCGAATTTGATAAAGTTATTAATATCTTCCCACAGTTCCTCGTAACGTTTTCTATCTTTTTTAAAGATGCTTTTTAGTTTGTCGGCAATTTTTTTTATGATATATTTGGATATTTTTTGGACTTGTTTGTCATTTTGTAAAAAGCTTCTGGAAACATTCAAAGGAATATCGGGAATATCGATGGCACCTTTTAACAGAAGCATAAAATCGGGAATAAGTTCTTTCAAATCGTCCGCAACGAATACGTTATTGCAAAAAAGTTTAATTTTTCCGCGGTTAACATCGAATACATTGCCGAGTTTGGGAAAATACAATATCCCTTTCAAACGGAACGGATGGTCCACATTAAGATGTATCCAAAAAAGCGGGTCTTGATAATCGTGAAAAAGGTTTCTATAAAATTCTTTGTATTCTTCGTCTTTGATGTCTTTCGGTTTACTGTTCCACAATGCTTTTTGCAAATTTATTTTTTTCTCTCCGTCATTCAAATAAATCGGATATGGAACGAAATTGCTGTATTTTTCAATTAGTTCTTTTATTTTGTCTTCTTCGGAATAAGATTTATTTTCCTTAGATAAAAATATCGTAACGGTAGTACCGATTTCTTTTCTTTCACCGTCTTTCATAATAAATTCAACATCACCGTCACATTCCCAATAAACCGGTTTTGCATCTTTTTCATATGATAATGAATCTATGGTAACTTTATCGGCTACCATAAAAGAGGAATAAAATCCCAACCCGAAATGACCGATTATGTTTTCTTTGCCCTGATATTTTTTTACAAATTCTTCAGCTCCGGAAAAGGCGATTTGATTAATATATTTTTTTACCTCCGATTCCGTCATACCTATGCCATAATCAATAATTTGGATAATGTGTTTTTTGGAATCGGTTTTTATCACTATCTTTTGATCTTCCTCTTTAAAATTGTCATCAACAACTTTTCTTTTATTAATTGCATCAACCGCATTTGATACGAGTTCGCGAATAAAAATATCATGTTCGGAATACAACCATTTTTTGATTATTGGAAAAATATTTTGGGTATGAATAGATAATTTTCCCTTTTTTTGCGCCATATTTACACTCCTTTATACCTTTTTTAAAAGATAAAATAATAATTAGGGTTGATTTGTCAAAGTAAAAATTAGCAGAACAAAGTATAAAGTGCTAATGAATGCGAAACTACAAAATTTATTTGATGTTAGAATGTGTAACTTAAAGATAATTGGTTGTTTATCCCTAAATCTCCGTAGGATTTAAAAGCGTAATCAAACGAATATTGATGCCAGTATAGACCAAAACCCAAAGAAATGCCCGATAAAAACGAGAAAGAACCGCCGTTATTCCAAGAACTCCCGTCGGTATTGTAACCTCCTCGAAGCTGAATAACTTTATTGTACTTATATTCTATTCCCACTTTTCCGATAACGTTTCTATCGAAAGGTTTTTCAATATCCAATAAAAAGTTAATGAAATCCGTTGGATAATAATTTAATCCGATTGTTGCCGTTTTCGGCATTTTTTCTTTGATTTTATCTTTTGTGTAATAGGTAAGTTGGAAACCTAAATTCTTTATCGTTGCGCCTACTTTTAGGTGAGGATTGGTTGTTTGGTGCAAAATTCCCAAATCCATTACAATTGCCGAGGCGGAGGAATTATCAAGTGTTTCCGATATATATTTTACCGAACCGCCAATGTAAATAACAGGGTGAATCTGTTTGGCGATAGATAATCCCAATATCAAATCGGAATTACCGAATTTACCTTCCATAACGCCGTTTGAATCGGTTTTGTCCTGTTCATCGGTAAGATATTGTGCAAAAAAAGCGAAGTTTTTGTTATTAATAGTTTTGGATACAGCCAGATTACCGATGGGAATACCCAAAAGATAGTTGCTAAATGTTGTGGAAATTTGAGTGTTCTTTGATAAAGATAAACCTGCGGGATTATAATAAACGGCATTAACGTCATTGGATAAAGCGGTATAAGCTCCTGCCATACCGTTAGCGCGAGCGGAAATATCGGTTCTTAAAAAAGAAAATCCGAAAGTACCTATATTATCATTGGCAGAGAATAATAAATTGCTTATCAAAACCATTGCGATTGTTATAAAAATAATTTTTTTCATAATTTTAGATCCTTTAAAATGTTATAAACCTGATCAACCGACTTTGCCGAAATCAGATTGGCGTGATTTTTTTCATCCGTTAAAAAATTTGAAATCATAGCTAAAATGTTCATGTATTCCTTTTTCATATCAATCGGCACGGCAATCATAAAAACCGCCTTAACGGGTAAGCCGTCTATCGAATCGAAATCTATCTCATTATCCAAAATGTATAGTGCAATAGCCAATTTTTTAACCGTTTCGGAATAAGCATGTGGAATGCCTACCATTTTGCCTATACCTGTGGACATTATGTTTTCTCTTTCCATAATGGCATCAAGAAAGATTTTTCTGTCCGAAATAATATCATTTTGATATAAAAAATCCACCATTTCGGAAATTAGTGAAATCTTATCTATTGCCGCATAATTTACTTTGATTAAATTCTTTGAAAATAATTCCATAGTTTTCTGTTTACTCTTTTCTTTTTCCTGAATTTGGGTCATTTATTTGCTTGACTTTATAATCGTCAATTATTTTTTGTTAATGAAAAATACGAAAAGGAAAGGAGTCTATTAAATGAATAGCAAAAATGGAATTTCTATAATGTTGATTATCATAATGTTATCAATTTTTTTGTCACTTTTTGCAGATACTAATACCGAAACGGTTGTTGCCACTTATAAAGGCGGCAAAATTACAAAGAAAGAATTTAAAAGACAATTGAATGAATTACCCGGTTTTTACAGAGCCAAAATTAATACCGATAAAGATAAAGAAGATTTTTTGGATCAACTCGTCGTAAGAAAAATATTTTATCTCGAAGCCAAAAATAACGGTTATGAAGATAGTTTGAGCGTATTATTGGATATTGCCGATAAGACCAAAAGTTATCTTTCAAGAGAATACAAAAAAAGGTATGTTACATCCAAAATAAAAATTACGAACAAAGAAAAACAAAAGTATTTTATAGAACATTCCAAAGATAAAGCCATTTTTGGTAAAACCTTTAAGGAAGTGGCGGATTATATCGAAAAAAAATTACTTCCCGAAAAAAGAAAGGAACTGGAAGAAAAAGAACAAAAGAGACTGGAAAAAGAATA
Organism: uncultured Candidatus Cloacimonadota bacterium; assembly: GCA_964619925.1. Lineage (GTDB taxonomy): Bacteria > Cloacimonadota > Cloacimonadia > Cloacimonadales > TCS61 > CAZUGB01. The sequence continues at coordinate 405 of CAZUGB010000105.1, read as the reverse complement.
TAACGTTACTTATAACACAAATGTTATCAAGAAAATCAATTTGGATGATTTGGATGCAAACAATGATATTAAAAACGAATTAGTGGTAAAATCACCCAATGAAGATTTGCAAAAAACCGTTGCCGATTTTTTAAAAGCGTACAAAAAGATGCCTGCATTTAGAAAAGATGCCGTAAAAAAAGATGGCATTGAAAATTTTATAAAAGAACTCACCAAACAAGAGCTTTTTTATCTTGAAGCTTTAAAAGAAGGGCTTGATAAAAATCCGGAAATAGCAAAAACCATAGAGCGTTACAAAGAAAACACGATATTACAGCATTTTTATAAAAATATCGTTACAAATACCATACCTCAAACAGACCACGATATAAAAAAATATTACGATGAACATTTGAATCAGTTTTC
>CAZUGB010000104.1:0-3893 GCA_964619925.1 uncultured Candidatus Cloacimonadota bacterium | reverse complement strand
ATGTCCCGATTAAAAACATTTTCATTATTACCGTGGTATTCAAAAGAGGATTTGCAAAAAGCCTATGATATTTTGGAACAATTGAAGATAAAAGATTTGGCACATAAAAGATTTGGTGATTTATCCGGCGGTCAGCAGCAAAGAACTCTTATCGCACGAGCTTTAATAGTAAATCCCAAATTGCTCATTCTTGATGAACCTACCGCCAGTGTGGACATCAAAATAGAAGAAGATATTTTTGAAATTTTAAAAAAATTAAGTAAAAAAGTTACAATTATTATCGTTTCTCACGATGTTTCCTTTGTATCGTCTTATGTGAATAAAGTAACCTGTCTTAATATGTGCAGTTGTACTCACAATATCGAAGAGTTGGATAAAAACACTTTGATGGATATTTATCACGGTACAATTAAAACTATAGAACATCATTGCGGGTTGTAATTATGGTAGATTTTATAAAAGATATTTTATCCGGCGGATTTATTCAATATGCTGTAATTATCGGAATAATAGCAAGTTTGCTTTCGGGAATTATCGGTACATTTGTAGTAATAAAAAAAATTACCTACATCAGCGGAGGAATAGCGCATTCGGTACTTGGCGGTATAGGAATTGCTTACTTTTTGGGTATGCAACCTATCATAGGAGCTTTTGCGTCGGCTGTTTTGGTGGCTATCCTTATAGGAATAATCGGGCTTAAATATAATCGGTATGAAGATACTATGATTAGTGCTTTGTGGGCAATCGGTATGGCGATAGGAATTATTTTTATGCACAAAACCCCCGGCTATAATACGGATTTGATTACCTACTTATTCGGAAATATCCTTATGGTTACAAAACAGGATATTCATATTGCTCTGTCCCTTTTGGGAATAGTATCTTTAACGGTATTTCTTTTTTATCGTCAATTTCTTTTTATATCTTTTGACGAAGAATTTGCTAAAATACGCGGAATCAATGTCGGTTTGATATATATTCTTCTTTTAACGTTAATATCAATTACGGTAGTAATTTTAGTTCGTATTGTCGGTTTAATACTTGTGATTTCCCTTCTTAGTCTTCCCGGAGCCATATCTTCGCTTTTTACTAAAAAAACCTTTACTATGATGATTCTTTCCGTGATTTTGGGAATAGTTTTTACAATCGCGGGTATTTTTATATCGTACCACTCAAATTTACCAACCGGCTCTACAATAATTCTATTCAGCGGTTTTTCTTATATTTTCGCTCTTCTCTTTAAAAAGATATTTTCTAATAATTAAATTCTTTCAATTTCTTTTTTATATTCATAGCACCGATTATCATTAAAACTCCCAAAGGTAATGAAATTATTCCTCCAATTAACCAAAAAGTTGTACCGGTTTTAAATTTTTTATTAACCAATAAAATATTTCCCAAAAACACTAAAATGAAAATTATAGAATAAAATACAAAAAAAACAATAAACGATTCTTTTTTGGTAAACAGTGTATTGGCTATGGCCAAAAGTATCAATAATGAATAAAAGAAACCGGTTATTACCCATTTGTTAATATCTTTTTGAAATTTGCTTTTTTCCATAATCCGTCCTTTGTTTTTTTCTTTTAAATATTGCAAATTTAGTTCCACTTATTTTATTTCGGATTATTTTCTAGTAATCTTTTGGATATTAAATTATTAGACGGTATTAAAAAATGTTTGTTAATATCAAAATATGAAAACTATTGTTGCAGTAGAAATGAAAAGTTTCTTATCTGTTTTTCTCCAAATCCAATAAAAACGCATAGTTTGTAGCCACTTCTTTTACAAAATCGAATTTACCGGATGCTCCCTGATGACCTTCATTCATCGCTGTGATGAATATTATTTTATTTTTGTCGGTTTTATATTCACGTAATTTTGCTACCCATTTTGCAGGTTCCCAATAATTAACTCTTGTATCATAGAAACCGGCTCTCACAAGCATTGGCGGATATTCCCGATGATGTACATTTTGATAAGGACAATAGGAACGAATATAATCGAAATATACTTTTATGTTAGGATTACCCCATTCTTTATATTCGGATGTGGTAGAGGTTAATGTAGGATCAAACATCGTATTTAATACATCCACAAAAGGAACGTCTGCTATTACGCCCGCATATAAATCGCTTTGCATATTCAAAACGGCTCCCACAAGTAAACCACCCGCACTGGCACCGTAAATATAAAGATGTTCTTTTGATGTATAATTTTTATTAATCAGATATTCCGAACAAGTTATAAAATCGGTAAAAGTATTTTTTTTATTCAACATTTTTCCGGCGTTATACCATTTTTTACCGTATTCTCCTCCACCGCGTACATGGGCTATTGCATATGCAAATCCTCTGTTTATCAAACTCAGTCTATAAGATGAAAAATAAGGATCATTAGCATCTCCATACGCTCCGTAACCGTCTAATAATATTGGCATTGAACCGTCTTGTTTAAATAAATCGGTTTTATAGTAGATACTTATGGGAATTTTTGTTCCGTCATTCGCCGTGGCAAATAATCTTTCCGTTTTATATTCGCTTTTGGTGTATCCACCGTTTATTTGTCTTTGCTTCAAAAGTTTTTGTTTGCCTGTTGTTATATCTATTTCATAGATGCTATAAGGTGTGATAAATGATTCATAACCATATCGAAATTTGTTTGTAAAATAATTCGGATTTGTTTCCATATATGCACTATATGTTTTTTCGGGGAAATCAATATAAAATTCCTTTTTATTATTAAAAGGTTTTATTAAAAATTTTGTTAAACCGTCTTTTCTTTGTTTGATTACCATAAACTTATCGAATACATCCATAGAGATAGAAATTGAATCATTTTCCGGAATATAGGTTTTCCAAAATTTCTTTTGCGGATTGTTTATATCCGTGATCATAATTTTATAGTTAATTGCACCATTGTCATTGGTAATCACAAAAAATTTATTTCCATGATCTTGAATTTGATAATCAATACCTTCCTGTCTCGGTTCGATTAATTGAAAGCCTTTTTCGGGGTGTTTTACATCCATAAATCTTATTTCGGAGGTTGTTTTACTTTCTATTGTCAAAATAATGAATCTTTTACTTTTTGTTTTGTATATCCAAATATAATAGAGAGGATCGTCTTCTTGATAAATTAATTTGTCTTTGTTAATTTTATTTCCCAAAATGTGTTTGTATAGTCGGTAACTCCTATTGCTTTTATCGGTTATCGTATATAAAATGGTTTTATTGTCTAACCATACAATATCCGATATGTAATTTGCCGTATCAGGGAGAAATGTATTATCTTTTAAATTTTTTATTAAAAGTTTATAATTCTCCGCTCCGGTAGTATCAACGGCTATTGCCAAAAGATTATGATTCGGACTTATTTTCATCTCGGAGATGTCAAAAAATTTCTTACCTTTTGCAAGCTCGTTTTCATCCAGATAACATTCTTCTTTTGCATTCGGTTCGTCCGATTTTCTATAATATTTGGGATATTGAAGCTCTTTTATGGTTTTCTTATAATAAAGATAATTGTCTATTTTGATTGGGAGAGATATATCACTTTCCACCATTCTTGATACTATTTCATTATAAATTTTTTTTTGAAGTTTTTCGGTGTGATGTAATATGGCTTGGGCATATTTATTTTCTGCCTTTATATGATTTATTACTTCTTTGTTTTTTCTTGTTTTGTCCTTTAACCAATGGTAGCTATCTTTTAACATTACTCCGAAATGTCGTTCTTCATAAGGAATTTTTTTTGTAACGGGGGGATTTATTTCTCTTGAACAAGAAATGATGATTAAAGCTAAAAATATGAAAATCAAATTCTTCATAAACCTCTCCTTTTATTTATTCGAACAAAATTTAATTTGGGGGTTGATAGTCAAATAAATAATC
>CAZUGB010000103.1:0-4570 GCA_964619925.1 uncultured Candidatus Cloacimonadota bacterium | reverse complement strand
CATGTAGTTTTCATAATATTTTTTTAATTCATATACATTTACACAAATCGATCCTTGATTTAAATATTTTTTTATTCTTCCATATTGGATAAGATATGAAATATTGGAAACCGTGATATTTCTATCCAAAAACTTTGAAGCCCAAATGCTTGCTTCTTTCAGTTTTAAAAATTTTTTACCTTTATAAAACAAATCATTGTAAGTCATTTTTATTTCACAAACTTTGCGGTTATATACACTAACACAATATATCGTAAGATTCTCAAAGGATAAACGATTGCGGAAAATTTAAGGAAATTTATCCTAAAAACTCCCGATAGGAAAGTGAGCGGATCTCCGAGAATAGGTGTCCAAGACAAGAGCAAACTCCAACCGCCGTATTTTTGAATTAGTTTTTGAGCTTTTCTCATTGATTTTTTATGCGGTTTGTCGGGGTCATAAAAAAAGGTGCCGATAAAATAATTTGTACCGCAAGCGGCAATATTGCCGATAGAACAAGCAATTACCACACTTTGGGGTGAAATTCCCGAAAACAAACTTGCGGTAATGGCTCCTTCCGTGGTAAAAGGTAATATGGATGCGGAAAAAAAAGATATTACTATCAATGCGAAGAAACCGTATTCTCTTATAAATTCTATGATAATTTCATGCATTTTAAAGAACCGTTTCGCCGTTTATTTCATGTTCCTCGGGATTAAGTCGTAAAATTTCCAAATCAAATTGATGTAAAATGTTTTCGAATTTATCCAAAACGGGATTTTCCGTGTAAAAATGTCCCGCATCTATTATGGGAATTTTGCTATCGAGCATTATGTGATAGGTGAAATCGGCAGATACAAAAACATCAGCTCTATTAGTTGCCTTGGAAAGCAAAGATGTTCCCGTGCCGCCACATAGTGCAACCTTGGTAACGGGGGAATCTTCCGATTTTTTTGCCAACCAGAGTTTTACAAATTTTGCATCCAATCTTTCTTTTACGAATTTTGCAAATTCTTTAAGCGTAAATTCTTTTGTGGTTTTTCCAATCAATCCCAAACCGTAATTTTCAGACTTATTTTGCAATTGATAAATTTTATAAAGCGGGGTTTCATAAGGATGTGCCGAAAGCATTGCCGAAATAACGTTTTTCAAATTAAAAGAATCAACCAAAAATTCCAATTTTTCTTCTTTTATGTGTTCGAGTTCATATTTGTTTCCGATGTACGGATTACTGTTTTCCAAAGGCACAAATTGACCGTCAACTTCAAACTTATTCATACATTGGGCATAATTGCCTATTTCTCCTGCGCCGGCTTCAAAAACCGCCGAAGATAATTTCTCCGTATGACTTTGGGGAACATATACCGTTAGCTCATACAAATCCGACCCCGATTCTTTTGAAAGAAATTCCAAATCGGTAAGTTCCAATCTTTCCGCCAAAGCATAATTCACACCGTTTTTTATCACGTCAAAATTGGTATGAGCATTAAAAATCACAATATCGTGTTTTATAATTTTAAGAAAAAGAGGGTTTGTAATGTTTTTTATCGCTCTAAAAATTATCGGATGATGCGATATAATCATATCTACATTATTTTGAATAGCCTTTTCCACCGCATTTTCCGTAACGTCCAAAGATAAAAGAACTTTTTTTACTTCTTTTTCCGCATCTCCTATCAATAAGCCCACATTATCCCAACTATATGCCAAAGACGGATTTGCTATCGTATTAAAAACCTTTATTATCTCTTTTGCTTTTGTCATTGTTTAATCCTTCATAAAAATATTTTGATAAACTTTGTCTTTTACGGTTTCGTATTCAAAGCCGTTTCGAACAAGGTAAGTAAGAGTTTTTTCGTATTTTTGTTTATCCGAAACACCTTCATATTTTTTTATTGTTTTTTTTATTATCTTTTGCAGTCTTTTTTCGTTGTCAAAATCATATTCCGCCAAAACCTTATCAATAATTATTTCATCAATTCCTTTTTCTTTCAGCTTATGATAAGTGTATTTTTCGGATTTTTGATTTTCGTATAAAGAAAGTGCATACATTTTTGCAAATCTTTCGTCGTTTATGTAATTATATTTTTTTGCTCTGTCAATTAACCTTGCTATCATATCCGCAGAGAGTAACTGTCTTTTAAGATATGTTTTTATCTCCAATTCACTGTAATCTCTTCGGGCAAGATAATTCAAAAGTTTATTCCATGCATAGTTTTCAATTTCTTCTATGATATTATTTAATTCTTTGTCGGTAATTACGGTATTGTTTGTATCCGATATGAGATATTTTAATGTGTTTTCTGATAAGATGCCTATCGGTTTGGAATTAACAAGAATCTTAGATGATCTTTTATTTATCGGTATCAGTTGTATCCGATTCATTCGAGGGGATAAGTCCTAATATCTCTTTTACCTGTTTTTCGATTTTTTCAAATTGGTCGGGGTGTTCTTTGAAGTATTCCTTTACCCTTTCCATACCTTGTCCCAATTTTATATCGCCGTAAGAGAACCAAGAACCGCTTTTTTTCACTATATCATTGGCAACGGCTATATCCAAAACTATTTGTTTGTTTGATATGCCTTCACCGTAAATTATGGGAAATTCCACCGTTTTGAAAGGCGGGGCAAATTTATTTTTAACCACTTTAACTTTTACAAGGTTACCGGATATTTCATTGGTTGTGCCGGGTATTTTGATATTTCCCGATTTTCTCACTTCCATTCTTACGGAAGCATAAAATTTTAGTGCCACGCCACCGGTAGTTGTTTCGGGATTAACATATGCGGGAACGCCTATTTTCATTCTTATTTGGTTAATAAAAATAACAGCCGTATTGGATTTGCTGATAATACCCGTTAATTTTCTTAATGCTTGCGACATTAATCTTGCTTGAAGTCCCACATGCGAATCGCCCATATTTCCTTCAATTTCGGCTTTTGGAACCAAAGCGGCTACGGAATCCAGAATAATTAAATCGATAGCATTGCTTCTTACCAAGGTTTCTATAATTTCCAGAGCCTGTTCTCCGTTATCCGGTTGTGATATCAAAAGATTTTTGGTGTCCACACCGATTTTTGCGGCATAAATCGGGTCAAGGGCATGCTCGGCATCAATAAAAGCCACCACACCGCCTTGTTTTTGAGCTTCGGCAGCTATATGCAAAGTGAGTGTGGTTTTTCCCGAAGCTTCCGCTCCGTATATTTCGGTAATTCTTCCGCGGGGGATACCACCTATTCCCAAAGCGGCATCAAGATTTATTGCACCCGTGGGAATTACATCCACTTTTATTTTGGGTTTATCACCCAAACGCATGATAGTTCCCGTGCCGTATTGTTTTTCCAATTGTTTTAAAGCGGTTTTCAATGCCATTTCCTTATTTTTTTCAGACATAATTGACTCCTTAATTTATTTTAAATTATAATTTTCAAGCGGTGTATAAATCGGTCCTTTGGGCGTTAAAAAACTTTTGAAAAAGGTAATATCATTTACTGTAAAATTATCAAATTTCGGATTTGCTTTAAGAAAATTATCAATTTCATAATAGCTTAATTCTTTTTTTATTCTACCTAATGTTAAATGAAATTTCAGATTTCTTTTGTCCGTTTTATAGCCTTTTTCGTACAAATAAGATTTTATCCTTTTGTGCCTTTTAAAAATATCTTTTGATAAAGTATCGAATTTTAACCTAATAATCTTTGGTTCTTTTCCCGGAACCAATTCCAATTTATCAAATTTAAATTCAAAGGGTTTCAAATCCAAAAGTATCTCACCGAAGCCTTCGCCGATGGATTTTATATCACTTTCTTTTATATCACCTATGAATTGCAAGGTGATATGTAGGTTTTCATCTTCCACCCATTTGATTTTGTGAAACGAAAAATTTATTATGTGATTTCTAAAAGCAATAACCTGTTGTTTTATTTCCAAAGGAAGTTCAAATGCCAAAAAAGTTCGTATCATTTATCTTTTGTATCCGATATTTCTTAAAAATTTCTTTCTTGCCGTAATATCGGTATCCAATTCTATACCTTTCGGTGAATATCCGTCGATTACGCCCAAAACGCCTCTGCCTTGCTCGGTTTCCGCCAAAATCACTTGTACCGGATTTGCAGTTGCACAAAATACGTTCACCACCTCTCTTACATTTTTTATCGAACGAAGAACGTTTATCGGAAAGGCATTTTTCAGTATGATAAGAAAAGTGTGTCCCGCTCCGATTCTCATTTGATTTTCCACGGCAATCTCGATAAGTTCATTGTCATTTCCCTCTTTTCGAACCAAGCAGGGTCCTGATGCTTCATTAAAAGCCAAACCGAATTTAATATCGGGGAATGAATTGATAAGCTCCTCATACAAATCTTCTACCGTTTTGATAAAATGAGACATTCCGAAAATTATATTTGCTCCTTCCGGAAATTTTATTTGTTCGGTAACTAAATTCATAACTACTCCTTTTGTATTTGATTACGAATTATTACAACTGATTTAGATATGTTTGATTTGTCAAACTGAAAATACGAAATTTTCTTTTATCGTTTTTACCTTGAATTTGTTCATCTTTTATGCGAAATTCAAATGTTTTCATTC
>CAZUGB010000102.1:0-18196 GCA_964619925.1 uncultured Candidatus Cloacimonadota bacterium | reverse complement strand
ACTATTATTATGATACCGCCAATCAAAGATTTATAGTGGAATGCTATCAATCAAGACACGAAGATACGAATGAAAATTATTCCTTTGAAGTAATATTGTATCCTTCGCAAAACAATAAATTTTCAGATATTTTATTCCAATATAAAAGCATAGGCGATACGGATGCCGACGGTAATTATTCAACCGTGGGTATAGAAACTTCCGATCAGGAAAAGGGAATTTGTATGGAGTTTGCTCATACTCCAGCCCCCACAGCTCATCAATTTGAAGATAATTATGCGATTTTATTTACTGATGTGAACAACTTGGCATTACCGCTTATTTCAGCTTCCTACGACGATTTTGATATTTCCATGGTAGTGGAAGATGAGATGCAATTTACTGTGTCTTTGGAAAATACAAATGATTATCCGGTAAAAACAAGAGCTTTTGTGAGCTATGAAAATGAAAGAGATTGGATAGAATTTGAAAGTGACACTTTAACCGTTATAGACAATAACGAATTAGGTTTTACAATTAATCCGCACAACTTGTCACCTTTATCAGATTATAAGGCTTATTTGGAAATATTAACAGAATATCAGCAATTGATAGTAGTGCCGATACATCTTCAAACTTTGGCGGATGCCAATACAAACGATATTGCTTCATCTTCCACAAATTTGGGTAAAATTTATCCTAACCCCTTTGTTTTAGGAGATTCAAAAAAATCAAAAATGAAAATTTCTTATAATGTTTCAAAAAAATCCGTTATTAATATCTCGGTTTATAATTTAAAGGGGGAAAAGGTAAAAACTTTATTGAACAAAGTAATACCCGCGGGTAAATATCAAACGGATTGGGATATGAAAGATGCCAATGGTCAATCGGTTGCAAGCGGGATTTATTTTTATAAATTAACTTCCGATAGAAAGGATGTATCCATAAAAAAATGTGTGATTGTGAAATAGCTTAAAAGACGAATCTTTGGAGCGGTAGGTAATTCCAATCGTTTCAAAGGTTCGTTTTTTCTTTTAAAATCTTTATCCAGCTATCCGTATCGTGAACAAACCAAGCCGCAGAATCGGTTTTGTCCCCTTTTTTAAAATCCACTTTTATTAAATTTTTAAAGATTGATTTGCCTAGAAAACTTTTTGTTAAAGAGATATTTTCAATGTTTTTCAGAGGTATTTTTATATCATATCGGGGGAGAATAAAATAAGAATGAAGGTGGTTTTTTGTTAAAATCAATACACAATTTCCTCTAAGTTGTTTTATACCGAGAGATTGCAATCCGAAAAAATTTGAATTTTTATCCATAATCAGTATATCGGAAGTTTTGATTTTTATTCTTTTTAAAATGGCATTTTTTGTTTTTTGTCCCACAATTTTGATAATTAGAAATAAAAGAGCTATTAAAAGGAGACTATGAATAATTACAATGACAAAAAGCATATTAACTTTCCTTTAGTTCGAAAATTCTGTCTCTTAATTCCGCCGCTTTTTCAAAATCAAGCTCCGCCGCCGCTTTTTTCATTTCTTTTGTAAGAAGTATAATAACCTCTTCCTTCGATTTGATATTAAGATATTCCGTAATGTCGGTTTTTTCCGGTTTTTTATTATATCCCTCCGCCACTTTGGTGGATTGCATTATTTCATCGATCGTTTTTTTTATGGTTTGGGGTGTGATATTGTGTTTTTTGTTGTATTCCATTTGTTTTTTTCTTCTTCGATTTGTTTCGTTTATAGCTTCTTGCATGGATTTTGTAATTTCTTCGGCGTAGAATATCACTTTACCTTGTGCATTTCTGGCGGCTCTTCCTGCGGTTTGAATTAAGGAGCGTGTATCTCGAAGAAATCCCGATTTATCTGCATCCAGTATGGCTACCAGCGAAACTTCGGGTAAATCCAAACCTTCACGTAACAGATTAACCCCTATAAGGACATCAATTTTGCCTAATCTTAAATCCCGTATTATTTTGGAACGTTCTATGGTTTTTATTTCGCTATGCAGATAACCGGCTTTTATATCGATTTTTTTCATGTAAACCGTAAGGTCTTCCGCCATACGTTTGGTAAGTGTGGTTACCAGAACTTTTTCCTTTTTTTCCGCTCGGATTCTTACCTGTTCCAAAAGATCATCCACTTGTGTATCAAGCGGTTTTACCTCGATTTCGGGATCCAATAAACCTGTGGGACGTATTACCTGTTCTACAAATACGCCGTTGGTTTTGTTTAGTTCATAATCCGCCGGTGTAGCCGATACAAAGATAACTTGATTAATTTTTTTTTCAAATTCGTCGAATTTAAGCGGTCGGTTATCGAATGCGGAGGGTAATCTGAAGCCGTATTCCACCAGATTTTTTTTTCTGGTATAATCACCGCCGTACATTGCTTTTATTTGCGGAACGGTTACGTGTGATTCGTCTATTATCATAAGATAGTCCTTTGGAAAATAATCCAAAAGGCAGTAGGGGGGATCGCCTTTTTTGGCACCTGTCAGATGTCTGGAATAGTTTTCTATGCCGGAGCAATAGCCGAGTTCTTGTAGCATTTCTATATCGAAATTTGTTCTTTGTTCTATTCTTTGAGCTTCCACGAGTTTGCCCTGTTGCTCAAAAAGTTTTATTTGTTCTCTTAATTCTTCTTTAATGGATTTTATGGCTATTTTTAATCTTTCTTTTGTTGTGATAAAATGATTTGCCGGATAAATAGGATATTCGTTTACTTCTTCCAAAATATGGTTATCAAGCGGGTTAATTCTGGTAATTCGTTCTATTTCGTCGCCGAAAAATTCCACTCTTACCGAATGTTCCATATAAGCGGGATATATATCCACTACATCTCCGTGAACTCTAAATGTTCCTCTTTCGAAAGCCACATCGTTTCGTCCGTAGTGTATATTTACAAGTTGTTTTAGCAGTTCGTCTCTATCGATGATTTGTCCTTTTTTTATTCTGAGGAGGGCATTTCTGTATTCTTCGGGTATTCCCAAACCGTATATGCATGATACACTTGCTACGATAATCACATCGTTTCTTTCCATTAATGACATCGTGGCGTGCAGGCGTAGTTTTTCTATTTGGGCGTTTATATCGGCATCTTTTTCGATATAGATATCTTTTCCGGGGATATATGCTTCCGGTTGGTAATAATCGTAGTAGCTTATAAAAAATTCCACGGCATTATCGGGAAAGAGCTGTTTAAATTCGCCGTAAAGTTGTGCCGCAAGGGTCTTGTTGTGTGAAATAACAAGAGTGGGTTTATTAACTTTTGCAATCACGTTTGCCATGGTAAAAGTTTTACCCGAACCGGTTACACCGAGAAGAGTTTGATATTTTTCTCCTTTCAGTATATTTTGAGCAAGCTCTTTTATTGCTTGCGGTTGGTCGCCTTTCGGTTTGTATTTGCTTTTTAATACGAATTTGTTTTTCATATTTTATAATTTAAATTTTTTTTTAGCTATTCAAAATTTGTTTTGGAGCTTTATCTTTCTTTGTATCAAAAAGATAAATGAACGATAGGAAAGATTTTTGCATAAAATTTCTAAAAAATTTGACAGTAAATCCCCCTAAATAACCTTTGCACAAAAATATATAAAAACGGAGGAATAATGCCTAATCATAAATCTTGTGAAAAAAGATTAAGACAAGAAAAAAAGAGAGCGGCAAGAAATCACTTTGTAAAAAATACTATCAAAACCTTGTCGAAAAAAATGCATAATGAATCAATAAGTTTGGAAGAAAAGAAAGCTTTGTTGCAAAAAGTTTTTTCAAAATTGGATAAAGCCGCAAAAGTCGGTGTTATCCACAAAAGAACAGCTTCGAGAAGAAAATCAAGACTTACGAAATATTACAACAAATTATTAGCCGAAGCTAACCAACAAACCGATTAATCCGATAATTTTATACTTATAAGGCAGGCATACCGTCTGCCTTTTTTTATTTTAATAAATCTTAAAAGAGGTATATTATGGATTTTTTACATTCCTATTATATTTATATCGCCGCTATAATTGTTATTTTTATCATCTTTCTAGTTTTTATTATAAAAAATAAGAAAAAATCATCTGCAAAAAAAGAAATAACCATAGAAGGTTTGGATAAAAAATTAAGAAAAACACATACGAATCTATTTGATAAAATCACGGAACTATTGAAGATAAAGGGCAAAGTTGACGAAGATCTCATGGATGAGCTGGAAGATATTCTTATTCAAGCTGATATTGGAGTGGAAACCACCACCGAAATAATGACAAAATTAAGAAAACGTATCAGGGACGAAAAAATCACAGATACCGGAAAAGTTCATGAGATTCTAAAAGAAATAATCGAAGAAATAATGTATGATGAATACACAAATACGGAAAATAAACTAAAAAATCCGGATAAAAAGCCTTTTGTTATTCTATTTATAGGGGTAAACGGTGTGGGGAAAACCACTTCCATAGCAAAATTGGCGGACAGATATAAAAAACAAGGCAAAAAAGTTATGATGATTGCCGCAGATACATTTAGAGCGGCGGCGATAGATCAATTAACGATTTGGGCGGATAGAGTGGGTGCTACAATTTCCAAACAAAAAGAAGGCTCCGATCCTTCCGCAGTTGTTTTTGACGGTTTAAAATCCGCTGTAAGCAGAAAGTATGATGTTGTTTTAATTGATACGGCGGGAAGACAACATACCAAAGCCAATCTTATGAAAGAATTAAGCAAAATATTTCGAACAATAAAAAAAATCATTCCCGAAGCACCTCACGAAACACTTTTGGTGGTAGATGCCACCACAGGGCAAAACGCAATTATGCAAGCAAAAATCTTTAATGAAGCGGCTCAAATAACCGGTTTGGTTCTTACCAAATTGGACGGAACGGCAAAAGGCGGTATTGTGATAGGTATAAAACATCAGCTTAATATACCCGTAAAATTAATCGGTGTGGGAGAAAAAAGCGAAGATTTAAGAGATTTTGATATAAAAGAATTTGTAGAAGCCATTATCTGATGGATATAGAAATATCGCATATATACAAAAGCAAAAGAAAAACACTTTCCATTTCTTTTAAAAACGGAAAATACATAATCAAAGCTCCTTATTTTTTATCCGACGAACAAATTTATGAGTTTGTGGAAAATAATAAGGAAAGAATAAAAAGGTTAAAAATAAAATGGCTTGAACATCAAAAAAAGATTGTAAAAAAAGAATTTGTAAACGGAGAAAAATTTCTTTATCTCGGCAGTGAATATCCTTTGAAAATAATCGAAAATGCACAGTCCGAAAAAGCATTGATTTTCGATAAAAAATCTTTTATTTTGAATACATCCGACCCAAAGGTCATTCGCTTTTTAATGGAAAGTTTTTATATCGAAACGGCAAAAAAATATATCTGTGCAAGATTAAACGAATTAGCCGAAAAATTACAACTGAAATATACAAAATGCGGAATTACCAAAGCAAAAACGCGTTGGGGTTCGTGTTCTTATAAAAACAGTATAAATTTTTCTTACAAACTGATTATGGCACCCCCTATGATTATCGATTATGTTATTATTCACGAATTGGTTCATATTTTGCATAAAAATCATTCTACAGAATTTTGGAAATCAATAGAAAAAATTCTGCCGGATTATAAAGAAAGAAAAAAATGGCTAAAAGAAAACGGCGGTAAATTAAGGATTTAAAAAAATTCTTGTCATTGTGAAATAAAAAATTTTTTTTACTAAAAACATAGAATAAAAAAATGTTCGGGGGAAAAATGAAAAAATTGTTAACACTTCTTTTTATTGTGAGTATCTTTATATCTTTACAATCCAAAGAAATAGTAGTAAATCCCAATGTGAAATTATTTAATACCCTTTACTCGAATTTATCCGTTACGGAATTGGAATTTAATTTGGATAAATATCAAATTACTCAGATAGAACAAGACGGTATTACTTTTCAAAAAATTTCTTATCCGATGGAAGGCGATTTGTATCAAAACGGAAAACCGGATCTTCCCGTATTTACCAGATTTGTTGCAATTCCAAACAAAGGAAGCGTAACGCTAAAAATCGAAACGGAAGATTATGAAACTATTGATAATATCTTGGTTTATCCCCGTCAAAATGACGATGCAGACCATACGGGATTTGATATTGACAAAGATTTTTATTCTCAAAATATTCAACTTCCTTCTCAAACAGCACAAATAAGAAATCCTCTTATTCTAAGAGATTACCGTGTGGTTCCCGTTACTTTTGCTCCCTTTCAATACAATCCCGCTTTAAAATCGTTAAAAGTTTATAAAAAAATCAAGGTGGTTATAACCGCCAACAGCAACAAGGGAATCAACGAAAAATTTATTACTCACAAAAAATCGAGATACTTTGAAAAATTTTATGAAAATCATATTGTGAATTATTCTCAAATTAAACAAAGAGATGATTATCAACAACCGAGTTTGCTTATTATTTACGCCGATAATAATAATTTGGCACAATTGGTAAACATCTTAGCCGATTGGAAAAAACAAAAAGGTTTTGACGTTCACATGGTAAGCACCGCGGAAACGACTACAAACTTGGAAGCGATACACGATTATATCCAAACCGCTTATTCTACGTGGGACAATCCCCCCGAATTTGTGATGTTGGTAGGAGATGCCAATGCTTCCGATGCTTATTATATTCCCACAGGCATTCAAGATGGCGGAGCAGGAGATCAATACTATACTCTTTTGGAAGGCGATGATATTTTAGCCGATGTAATTATAGGACGACTTTCAGTGGATACTCAGGCTAAAATGCAAACAGTGTTAAACAAAATATTAAATTATGAAAAAACACCTTATCTTGATCAAACCGATTGGTATAACAAGGTTATTTTGGTGGGGGATGCTTCACAATCGGGTGTTTCCACTCAATTTGTTAATAAATATATCAAACAGGTGATTCAAATACCTTATCCCAATAAAGAATTTGAAGAAGAGTATTCAGGTAATTTCGTTAATTTTATGACTACGAATTTAAATGAAGGAGCTTTATATTTTAATTATCGCGGTTATATCGGAATGAGTGGATTTGGAAATAGCAATATAGAAGGATTATCAAACGGTTTTATGCTTCCTTATGTTGTGGATATTACTTGTTCAACGGGTAATTTTAATTCGGATTATGACGAATCAAGATCGGAAACTTTTCTTTTTGCAGGAACACCTACAAATCCCAAAGGCGGAATTGCCGCGATAGGAACATCCACTTCTTCCACTCACACTTGCTTTAATAATATTGTAAGCGGTGCCATTTTTCATTCCATCTTCATTGACGGCATTACCACAGCAGGCGGAGCTTTAACTAATGCTAAATATGTTCTTTATCTAAATTATCCTCAAAATCCTTCGGGTCATACGGTTCAATTTTCCTATTGGAATAACTTAATGGGTGATCCTTCCTTGGAATTATGGACGGAACAACCTAAGCAAATGAATGTTGATTATACAAGTCTCATAACGGTAGGAACAAATTATGTGTCGGCTCATTGTTATGACAACAACAGAGCGCCCTTGGCAAACGTTATGGTTACCGTAAAATCGGATGATAATGTGGTTTTTGACACGGGTTACACCGATGAAAACGGAAATGTTATGTTAAATGTGGCAAATGCCAACGTAGGAACAATTAATTTGACCGCAACAAAAAGAAATTATATCCCTGCTATTAATCAGATAACCGTTACTTCAAATTATATGATGGCGGCTGTTTCCGGTTATCAACTGGATGATTCTGCGGGAAATAACGACGGACAGGCAAATGCCGGAGAAGATTTGGGAGTTTATCTCGATGTGATAAATAACGGCTCTGCTACGGTAAATAATCTTTCGGCTACAATTGTTTCTCACAGTGATAATATAACCGTTACTAATGCCACAGTAAATTTAGGTGTAATTAATGCGGGACAAACCGTAACCTCCGGCGAACCATTTGGTATCACGGTAAATCAAGATGTTTTGGATGGCGAAAAAATAAGTTTGGAAATAGAATTGTCAAACGGGGTTTTGGATTTTACCGATTTTATTGTGATTGATATTTATGCACCTTTTATTAAGGTGGATTCATATAATTTGCCGGGTAATCCCAATATGGTTTTGGACCCGGGAGAAACAAGTAACCTTTCTTTGACATTACAAAATCTCGGTAGTATGGATTTATCGGAAGTAACGGCAACAATTTCTTGCGATAATCCTATGATTGATATAAGCGATGATTCCGCATACTTTGCAAATATTCCGGCGGGACAATCGGTAACGAACTCAAACGATACCTTTACATTGGAAGCATCCGTAGAGCTTGTACCCGGTATGATAATATCATTAAATCTCGATTTGACATCCACCGAAGGTTTTCACCAGCAAATGATGTTCAACCTAATGATTGGAAATCCCTCGTTGACAGATCCCTTGGGTCCCGATTCATACGGTTATTATATGTATGATGACGGAGATGTTTCATATACTTCCGTTCCTACATATAATTGGATTGAACTGGATCCGGGTTTGGGTGGTGACGGAACGATAATAAGCCTGAATGATAGTGATGATGACGATAGTGATATATCCGTGATAAATTTACCTATCAATTTTAAAATTTACGGACAATTTTATGATATGATTACGGTTTGTTCCGACGGTTGGGTATCTCCGGGAAGCCATGAAGGAGCAAGTTTTATGAATTGGACAATTCCGGGACCTAATGCACCTATGCCGCTTATTGCACCGTTTTGGGATGATCTTAAAATGTCTGCGGAATCGAAAGTATTGTATAAACATTTTCCCGAAAGCGGTATGTTCGTAATCGAATGGAGTAATCTTAGAAATGACTATGACGAAAGTTACAATGAAACATTCGAAGCAATTTTATATGATTATACCGTATCACCTACTTCCACGGGTGACAGCAATATAATATTCCAATACAAAGAAATTCACAATGTGGATCAGGGAGAATACGGAGTTTACCATGTTCATCACGGACAATTTGCTACTGTGGGTATTCAAAATGAAACGGGTACCATAGGTTTGGAATACACGTTTAATAATACTTATCCCGTTCCGGCAAAACCATTGGCAAACGAAATGGCAATAGCCGTTACAGGTAAACCGATATCCTATGAAAATGCTTATATTACCTACGGTGCGGTTACGGTGAATGACGATAATAATCATAATAATCAGATAGATTTCGGTGAAAATATAGAAATGTATGTTCAATTAAATAATATGGGGCATCAAACCGCCGAAAATGTATCGGCTATCATATCAA
The DNA here is from genome assembly GCA_964619925.1 of uncultured Candidatus Cloacimonadota bacterium. Lineage (GTDB taxonomy): Bacteria > Cloacimonadota > Cloacimonadia > Cloacimonadales > TCS61 > CAZUGB01. The sequence goes on along the minus strand of CAZUGB010000102.1, from coordinate 8,921 downwards.
CTACGGATCAGTATGTTATGCTACAAAATAGTACTGTAAATTATCCTAATATAGATGCTTTGTCTTCGGAAACAAATCTTCAACCGTTTACATTTTCGGTAACGCCGGATGTTCCCAATAATCATGCGATTTTATTTAATATTCTTATAACATCTTCCACCGATCAATGGAATTATATCATATCGGTAAAAGCATATTCCGCCGATTTGCAATTAAGAAATGTTCTTTATGCCAATGATACCAACGGAAACGGTTTGTTAGATCCGGGCGAAATGTGTGATTTGATAGTGAAAATAAATAATGTCGGCGGATCGCCTTTAAAGAACATTCATTCGGTTCTTTCTTCCACTGACCCCTATCTGATAATAAATGACAATGATTTTGACGTTTCTCATATTTACGGTAACGGCGATTTTGCACTGGTATATAAAATTACCGTATTAGCTGATGCGCCCGAGCAATATTCCATTCCGATAAATATGGATATTCAAGCCGCCGGAGGATATACCACTTCGGTAAATGCGTTAATATCCGTAGGAGTTATGTCGGAAGATTTCGAAACGGGTAATTTTAATCTTTTGCCTTGGGAATTTCCTATGCAAGAATGGTTAATAACCGATGAAACTGCGGCTTCGGGACAGTATTCCGCTCAATCTCCCGATATTGATGACAGTCAGGAAACAGCCATTCAACTATCAATGAATATTAGTATGGCGGGACAAATAAGTTTTTACGGCAAAGTATCGTCCGAAACAAATTACGATTATTTGAGATTTTTTATAGATAATACCGAAATGGGTAGTTGGAGCGGCGAATTGGGTTGGCAGCAATATACTTTTGATGTGTCAGAAGGAGATCATACTTTTGTTTGGAAATATACAAAAGATGGTTCTGTGTCTCACGGAAGCGATTGTGCTTGGATAGATAATATCCAATTTCCGGGAGCATCCGGCGGCGGAATATCACCTGAATTGATGTTCAACTACAATTCATTTGAAGAAACTTTGCCCCAAGGAGCCGTTATAGTGGATACTTTGGATATTACGAATATCGGTAGCGGATTGGTTAATTATACTATTTCCATAGAAAATCAAACGGCTGAATTTGTTGCTTCCGATGTTGTGGAAGGCTCGGTATATACGGGTCATACGAACCATATTCCCATAATTTTTAATTCCGGTACTCTTGATGAAGGAACTTATACAGCAGATATGGTGATTTCCGACGACAGAAGTCAAACAACGATACCTCTTACCTTAATCGTTCAAAATGTGGCTCATGATAATGGGGTAATTCCTGCATTCAATATGCTTTATTCAAATTATCCCAATCCTTTCAATCTTTCGTCCGGTTCAAAAGATTCCGCCACGATAATCAAATTTGCCATGAAAGAAAAATCACCGGTAACACTGGAAATATACAATTTGAAAGGACAAAAAGTAAAAACGCTTTTGCGAAAAGACATGAATGCCGGTATTCATAAAATCGTTTGGAACGGCACCAATCAAACGGGAAGGAAAGTTGCAAGCGGATTGTATTTGTATCGTCTGCAAATGAAAGGATATGATAAAATACGAAAAATGGTGGTAATCAAATAAAATTTAAGCCCGTCTTTTGACGGGCTTTTTTATTTATAAAGAAATTTAGTGCTTTTCGAAAATACCTCTAAAATCATTTCCCGAAGGATATTGAAAAATTTTAAGATCAAATTCGGGGACAATTGCAAGAATATGGTCGAAAATATCCGATTGAATGCTTTCGTAAGCCACCCATTCGGTAGTGGATGTAAAAACGTATATTTCCAAAGGTAAACCGGTAGGTCCCGAAGGAAGTTGTCTTATAAGAAAAGTGAGTTTTTTGTTGATATGGGGATTTTGTTTCAGATAATTGCCGATATAAGCTCTAAAAGTTCCGATATTTGTCATTCTTCTGCCATTTACGGCAATAGAGGTATCGAAGTTGAATTTTTTGTTATATTCTTCAATTTCTTTTTTCTTTTGAGCGATATAGTCTTTTAATAAGAAAATTTTTTCATATTTTTCTATCATTTTTTTATCGCAAATCTTAATAGTATTCATATCGATATAAACCGAACGTTTTATTCTTCTGCCGCCGGACATAGTCATACCACGCCAGTTTTTAAATGAATTTTCCACTAATTTATGTGTGGGAATGGTTGTAATGGTTTTATCCCAATTTTGAACTTTTACCGTGTGCAGCGCTATATCTATCACATCGCCGTCTGCGTGATATTCGGGAACGCTAATCCAATCGCCGATTTTTATCAAATCATTGTAGGTTATTTGAAAACTTGCTATCAAAGATAGTATCGTATCCTTAAAAATTAAAAGGATAATTGCGGTCATCGCACCCAAACTGGTTATTATCAGAACGGGTGACTTTCCTATGATGATTCCTATGATGCTTATAATAGCTATCACGAAGAAGAATATCGCAATAAGTTGCAGATAACCTTTTATCGGTTTATGTTCCGAACGAGGCATTGTGAGGTATATATCGTTTATGGCGTTTAACAAAGCATTTATGGCCAAAACCGAAAACCACACAATCAAAGAAAGTGAAAGTCTGGCAATTGCTGTTTGAAATTGTGGTAAAAGAGGTGCCGCAAAATAAAGATATAGCAAAGGAACCGTATATGCCAATTTGGAAAAGAATTTTCTGTCAAAAAGATAATTGTCCCATTTGTTTTTGGTCTTTTCCACGATTTTGTGAATGAAACCCAAGATGATTCTTCTGGCAATAAAATGAAGAATGACAAAGATGAAAAATATGCTGGCAACCGATAGGAATTGAGCTGTTAATTTACTTGTGTGAAAAAAATTTTCAAAGAATTGATAACTCATTTTTTCTTCCTTTTGTTTTCATAAGATTTTTTTATAAATTCTTTAAAAACCGGATGTGGCAAATCGGGACGTGATTTAAATTCGGGGTGAAACTGAACGGCTATATAAAAAGGATGTGAGGGGATTTCCATTATTTCTACCAAGAAACCGTCGGGTGATGTTCCGGAAATAATCATACCGTTTTGTTCAAACGTGTCTCTGTATTGATTATTAAATTCATATCTATGTCTGTGTCTTTCGGAAATCATTGTGGATTTGTAGATATTGTGAGCCAAGGTATTTGTTTTTATTTTGCATTTATAGGCGCCCAATCTCATGCTTCCGCCCACCAATTTTTTATATTTTTGATCTTCCATCATATGAATAACGGGATGAGGTGTGTCTTGATTAAATTCCGTACTGTATGCTTTATCCAATCCGCAAACGTTTTGAGCAAATTCAATGGCGGCAACTTGCAAACCGAGACAAATACCGAAAAGAGGAATATTATTTTCTCTGGCATATTTTGCAATGGCTATTTTTCCGTCTATTCCTCTTACTCCGAAACCTCCCGGAATTAAAATACCGTCGGCACCTTCCAATTTTTCCGCTATACTATGAGCATCCATAACCTTTTCGGAATCGACCCATTTAATTTTCAATTTAAGTTCATTAGCGGCGGCGGCGTGAGTGAGAGCAACCGATACGCTTTTGTAGGCATCGTGATGTTTTACATATTTACCGCAAACGGCAATTGTAACCTCTTCTTTTGAGTATTTGATGTTGTGGATAATTTTATCCCATTCGGTAAAATCTATTTCTTTGGTTTCTTTATTGAAATGATCACAAATGATTTTGTGCAAACCTTGATTCATAAAAACCTTTGGAACTTCGTAAATACAGCCTACGTCAATAGCGTTAAAAACGTTTGACGAAGGAACATTTGTAAAGAGTGCAATTTTGGAAATAATATCTTTATTCAAAGGTTTTTCGGAACGACAAAGTAAGATGTCCGGCTGAATACCGATTTCTCTTAATTTGGTTGCGGCATGTTGAGTTGGCTTTGTTTTTAATTCTCTGGCGGATTTGATATAAGGAACATAGGTTAAGAAAACAAAAAGTACATCCTTTGAGCCTCTTTCCAAGCGAAATTGTCTTAATGCTTCCAAAAAAGGCAAACTTTCGATATCGCCAACGGTACCGCCAATTTCAGTTATTACAAAGTCATTGTTTTTGGCAATGCTCCGTATTCTTCTTTTGATTTCATTGCTAATATGCGGAACCACCTGAACGGTTTTGCCCAAATAAACGCCTTTTCGTTCGTTTTGTATCACGGTTTCGTATATTTGACCGGATGTGGAATTGGATTCTTTGGTGAGAGGAACACCGATAAAACGTTCGTAATGTCCCAAATCCAAATCGGTTTCGGCTCCGTCGTCCGTAACAAATACCTCGCCGTGTTGAAAAGGACTCATTGTGCCGGGATCAACATTCAAATAAGGATCAAATTTTTGCATAACAACTTTGTAGCCCATATGTTTTAGCAAAAATCCTATGGATGAAGCGGCTATACCTTTGCCAAGAGATGATAACACACCGCCCATCACGAAGATATGCTTAGCCATTAAACCCCCTCAATATTATTTTCATTTGTTTTATTTATGAGTAAAATCGGATTTAAAGAATGATCGAAAAATTTCAGCGAAACGGCGTTTTTAATGTTTCGGTCGTATGAATAAAAATTTGTAAAATTATCCAATTTCTCATTGAACCCTATGGAAAAATAGCATTCTTCTTTTGAACCTATCAGGTTATTTTTCATTTCAAAAACATCTTTGGATGTGGAATCGGCGATATTAACGGCTTGAATAAAGCCTTCGTTAAAGGTTACGGTGGCGTTTTTGTAGATTTTATTTTTGTAATAAATTTGTTCGGCAAAGAAATTGCCGTTTAAAAATAATTTTTTGATAGGAACTTCCGCTTTTCCGGTAGGTAAAATAAGAGCGTTTTTAAATCCGTTTCCGAAAATTTTCGTTTCGTTATTATTTATCAAAAATTTTAAATTTCCGCCTTGGGTTTTGATTATTATCTTGTCGTTCGTTTCAAAAAAGAATTTTATTTCTTCGGCAGTTTTTTTAAGTTTATTATAATCGCAATTGATAAGAGTGAAATAGGCTTGTAATAGCTCTTCCAAATTTGTGTTTGTATATGTTGCCAGTTGTTCGGAAGGAAAATTCAGATAGATTATTTTTTTGTCTTTTTCGTAGATTTTTTCCAGAATGGCATAAACGGTTTGATAGAAAATCTTTGAAGAGATATTTAATTTTTCAAAAGGATTGCCGAGAGCTTTCCAACCTATTTCCAAAAATGCGGTTACCAAATCTATTTTTTCTATGAAATATTTCGGAACAATACCTAATATTTCCTCGGATAGTTCGTTAAAAAATCTCTTTTGTAAATTTTGTGTGGTTACTTCCAAAATGGGAAATGCCTTTCTTTTTCTCACAGCTACCGCCAATTCTTCCATTAAAGGTATTTCCAACAAAGGTTGTTCATAATTTTGATCGAAAATTTCCGTGTAGATAGAAATGGCATCATCTTTTTTTATATTCAAAAAATTAGTAACTATATTAAACGCTAATTTGGAAATTTTATCTTTCATAGTCCATCCATTATCCATTCTCAATTATCAATTAAATATACCAAACCTCTCCCAATTTAACGGTTTTCAGATTTTTGATTTTTTTTTCTATGATTCGTTCGGCGATTTGTTTGAATTTATCTTCATTATCACTAACAAAGAATTTATCTTTGCCTTTTCCGCTTTTTACCGGATCGGGAATAATGTGTTTTAATTTTTCGGCAATAGCAACTGCGCTATCGATTATTTTTGTTTTGTTGCCCATAAAAGTTTGAATTTGTCTTTTTAAGATAGGGTAATGTGTACATCCGAGAATCAGGGTATCGGGTTGGATATTTTTTAATTCCGAAAGGTATTCTTTTATTATCAATTTTGTTACATAATGTTCTTCCCAGCCTTCTTCTACAATCGGAACAAAAAGCGGACATGGTTTTGAAAATACCTGAACCGTATTATCTATTTCTTTTATCGCTTTCGGATATGCTTGGCTTTTTATCGTTCCTTCCGTTCCAATGATGCCGATTTTTTTGTTTTTCGTTTCTCTTGTTGCAAATTCCGCTCCGGGTTTTATCACTCCCATCACAGGGATTTTAAGATTTCTTTTTAGATATTTTACTGCGGCGGAAGATGCCGTATTACAGGCTATAATGATGATTTTGGCATTTTGTTGCATCAAAAATCTGGCGTTTTGCAAAGAGTAGCGTATGATAGTCGATTTGGATTTGGGTCCGTATGGAACTCTGGCGGTATCTCCGAAGTAGATTATATCTTCATAAGGAAAATTTTTTCTAATCTCTTTAAAGACAGTAAGACCTCCTACGCCTGAATCGAATATGCCAATAGGTCTTTTTTCCAAAATTTTACCCCTCAGTTTTTGGCAAAGTTTATTTTTGGCTTTTTCTTGTCAAGAATGGTTTATTTGGGGATTTAAGTAAAATCGATTTATCCTCTCTATTTGATTATTATCATTTTTTCAGTTTGAATAATTTTACCGTCTTGTTTAAGGGAATATAGGTAAATTCCCGAAGCTACTTGTTTGTTATTATTGTCTTTTCCATTCCAAATTACGGTATTTTTTCCGATTTTGGGATTATCAATTTTTAAGTTTTTTACTTTTTGACCTTTCAGGTTAAATATTTCTATTTCCGTGTGTTTTTTTATGTTATCCAAAGAGAATGAAATGGTTGTTTGGGGATTGAAAGGATTGGGATAATTAATTAATTGTGCATCAGCTACCGGTGTGATAAAATCGTTTTCCGAGCCTGTAAGTTGATATGAATATTCTCGTAATTGAAACATCCCAAGCGCAAAAAGTTTTCCTATTTCGGGATAGAAGAAAATGGTATCAACACCAAAACCGAAATTATAAATAAAAGGTTCTCCGAAATGAGAGTTATCAATAATCGGAATAAATTTTACTTCCAAATGGTTTATGCTATTATATTTTCTGGTATATTCCCATAACACATTGGCATCCAAAGAGTTGTTGGAATGAGTCGATCCCCATACCGTTAAAGAATCCTGAAATGTATCCAAAATTTCGAAATTATCAGGAAATTCATAATGACATAATAATTTTGTATTATCTTGGGATTCTCTTAAAATCAAATTGTCATTTAAAAAATAAAATTTGTAGGTATCAGGATATAACACACTAAAATCGGCTATTTGTTCAAAAGGCTCAAAATTTTGATAAATTCTTATTCTTGTTTGAGAACCTTGATCATAAGAGATATAGATATAATTATCTCTAATACCGGCTCTTCTTGACACCAAATAAAAACTTTCCGTATTAGTATTAATTTCAGCCGTTTGCTGTAAAAAATTATCGGAATCCAATGAATAAATCTTTATATCGTTGATATTATCAAATGATATTAAATTATTGCCTATTATGGAATATTCGTAACCTTGTCCTATTTCGTCATATGGCATACTTCCTATTACTCTTAGGGTATCATTTTCCATATCGCAAAAATCAAGATATGTTTGATAGGTATCAAAATTATATCTCAAATAGCAAAACAGGGAATCGTTTTCTGAAATTTCTCTGCTGTAAACTGATCCAATATCACATAATTCATGCAAATCTGTTTCGGGATCTGTTACGTCAAAATAGTATATTATGGATTTATTTATGTCATTTCTTGTGTAAAAGATTTTATTTTTGAATTGTTGATAGCGTATAAAGAAAATGTTACCTTTTTCATTTGTAGAATCGATTTTTGTAATATTGGGAAGATTGCTAATATCAAATGAAGACAGATGACAAGATGATATGGAAGCGTATAGTTTATCATTTGCAATTAACATATGTTCGAAAGGATTACCGAAATCCAAACTATACGTGGCATATTGCTCTATTTTATTGGAATAAACGGGATTATTGATATCCGAAGCGTCATAAATCCATATTTCACTATTTTGATCGTACAAAATTAAAAAATTATTATAAAATAAAATGTGTGACATTATTGAGTACGAGGGTTGATTCTGAAAATAGGTTTGAGCAATTATTTGAGGGGAATAAATGTCGGAAATATCAATAATGGTAAGTTTATTACTATATACCAAGAAAAGTTTTTCGTCGTTATACTTTATTTCTTCTGGAATATAAGAGATGTTTAAAGGTAAAGTCGATAATGTTAAGGGATTGTTAATATTAGCCAAGTCTTTAATTATCAAAGCCGTGTTGTTTCCGTCGGCAGAGTGGTATATGGTAAATAGATAATTATCCTTTATTTTAAATACCGAACCGGATTCTATGGTGTTTATATTTTCCAAAGTATTTATATCATAGGTATAAATAATATTTTCCCAATAAGGTTTACAAAAAAGATAATTATTGTTGTAGTCTGCAAAAATGGTTACTCTCTCATAATCCAAAATTTTATCTGTAACGGGAATAAGGTTTCCGTTTTGAATATTATATACTTTTAATAACGGGATATAATTTCTAGTATTGTTAAAAGCAAATAAAGTATCGTTTTTTATTAATGAGAAACTAGAACTATAAAAATGTGTTTTATATAATTCTTGAGTTAACAGTCCCGAATTATCGCAATTATAGACTTCAAAAGAACCTTGGGCAGAAAGATAAATTTTATTATTGTGATAAGAAATAAAAGATTGTTGATAAAATGTGCATCTGTCAATTTCCCTATCAAAATCCAAAGAAAATGAAAACAATTTAATTGTGGTAATAAAAAAAATGAAAAATAATTTGAATTTCATAATTTCCTCCTAATTTCACAAAACCCTTTTGCTTTTTCCTCTCTTTTTTGTCAAAAATTTTTTCATATTTTCAATTTAAGTTTTACCCTCTCTATTTGATTATTATCATTTTTTCAGTTTGAATAATTTTACCGTCTTGTTTAAGGGAATATAGGTAAATTCCCGAAGCTACTTGTTTGTTATTATTGTCTTTTCCGTTCCAA
>CAZUGB010000101.1:0-6456 GCA_964619925.1 uncultured Candidatus Cloacimonadota bacterium | reverse complement strand
GATTTGATATTGATGGATATAAAATTGGGTAATAAATTTGAAGGAGTGGATGCGGCAACCAGAATAAAAAACGAGTTGAATTTGCCGGTGGTATTTTTAACCGCTTATTCAGATAGCGATACTATAAAAAAAGTTCTTACTTCCACACCTTACGGCTATTTGCTAAAACCGTATAACGAAAAGGAATTGCGAGCAACTATCGAAATGGCGTTGTTGCGTCATAAAATGGAGATTGCTCTTACCGTTAGCGAAAAAAAATATAGAAATTTGGTCGAAAATCTTCAAGAAGGAATTGTGCTTATCGATTCGTCGGGAAATATAAAATTTATAAATCAGAGAATACGCGAAATATTAAATTTGGAAGAAGATGAAATTTTAAACCATAATATTTCGGAAATATCCAATCTGAAAATGCATAATGAGATAACCATTGATCGTTTGAAACAAAAAAAAATGGAAATACGCATCAAAGACAAATATCTTGAAATACATCCTTCGCCTTATTATGAAGATAATGACCATAAGGGTTATCTTCTGGTAATAAATGATATTACCGAATTGCGGAATGAAGAGAAAAAAAGAAAAAAGACAATGCAAAAACTTAAAAGCATTGAATCCAGAATGGCTACAATCTTACAAAATCTTCCGCATGTTGTAATTTATGAAACAACCGGAAAAGATATGTATCTTTCTTCAAATATAGAAAAACTTTTGGGATATAAACCTGATGAATTTTCTAAAAATCCGCTTTTTTATATGTCTTTGATATCTAACGACGATGTGGAAATTTATAAAAAGAAGTTTAAAAAATGGAAAACCGATAACTACTTGGGAACTCTAACCAGATGGTATAAGGTAAAACGAAAAGACGGAGAATATATCTGGGTGGAAGAAAAAATGGTGAAAATTGCCAATTCTTCCGAGTCGTCATTTATGGGAATAATAGTTGATATTACCAATATCAAAAAAGCCGAAGAAGAAAAAAAACAGATGCAAAAAATCTTATTGGTATCTCAAAAAATGGAAATTGTAGGGAAATTGGCGGGAGGAATAGCTCACGATTTTAATAATCTTTTAATGGTAATAAACGGTTTATCCGAAAAACTGCTAAATAAAATACCCTCGGATGATCCTAATTATCAAGCGATAGCAAAAATACATAAATCCGGTGAAAAAGCATCTCAATTGGTAAATAAATTGATGGGATTTTCCCGCAGACAGATTTCCAATCCCCGAATTATCGATATTAATAAGCATCTTCTGAATTTTTGGGATATTTTATCACAAATTATAAAAAGTGATATTTCTTTGGTTTCCGATTTAAGTTCCGAATGTTTGAAAATTAAAATGGACCCGGTTCAATTCGAACAAGTAATTATGAATTTGGTGGTTAATGCAAAAGATGCCATATCAAACAAAGGAATTATCAAGATAAAAACATACAAAGAGAGTGTAGCTGATAATATTATTGCCGTGGGAGAAATTATTAAGTCGGGAAATTATGTTGTAATGGAAGTTAGCGATACCGGTAGCGGCATTAAACCGGAACATTTGGAAAGAATTTTCGAACCCTTTTTCACCACAAAAAAGAAAAGCAAAGGCACGGGACTGGGTCTATCAAGCGTTTTCGGTATTATAAAACAAAACAAAGGCTATATAACCGTTCAAAGTGAAGTAAATAAAGGTACAACATTCAAAATTTATTTCCCCGAAGCAAGTAAAGCGCATACTCGAAAAAAGAAAAACCATACAATTTTATTTATAGACGATGAAAAGGATATTTTGGATTTTATCAAAGAGATACTAACCGACAACGGTAATACGGTGTATGCTTTTGATTCTCCCGTAAAGGCTTTGGATTTTTATAAAAATTCGGATAAAAACGTGGATATTGTTATCACCGATTTTACCATGCCCGAAATGAACGGCTCGGAACTGATAGCAATGCTAAAATCCGTAAGAGATGATTTTAAAACTATTTTTATTACGGGATATGCGGATACGGAGCTTTTTCAAAACAGCTTGGATAATACTACTTGGGTATTGCCAAAACCATTTACACCGCGGGAATTATTGGATTTTTTAGAAAACTTGTATAAATGAAAAAATTTACCACAATTCTTGAACAAAGAATTTACCTGTTTTATTTTTTATTATCGTTAATTTTAGTGCTAATAATTATTTCGGTTGAGTGGCAATTGGTGAAATACGGTATAAAAATGGCCGAAAACCAAAAGATTTACAGTGTTTTTAATTCATATTTAACCGAGGTAAAAAAATCTTATTCGGAAAATAAAGAGTTATTGTCTTTGATTGCGGATTATATTCAAAAAAACAAAGGAATGTCTGCGGAAAATATTCGTTATATAGTAAATTTGCTGGCAAAAGAAAAAAGTGAAAATATCATTGTAATTTCCAAAGAAGACAGTACCGTTTACGGTGAAAATTGGGATTTAATAAATAAATACTTAAATCCGATAAAAAGTGATAAAAATATTTCGGGATATATCTTATCCAAATATGGCATCAAAACTTACCTGATAGTTTATCATAAAATAGTAAATGATTCAAATGAGAATATAGGAACCATTATTTTTGTTCAAAAAGTAAAATTTTCAATTCCTTATATTGCCAATATGCATTACCAAATTCTTCCCTATCCTTTAAAAGAATCCATGTTCGAACATCTCTCTCGGCAGAATTTCGATAAGATTATCAAAGGTATAGAAAAAAATATTTCCAAAAGAAGCAGGTTTGTAATAAGACCCTCATATTCACTTGCCGTAGGTGTGGTGGCAAATAAAATTTATAATAATCTTACAACCTCATTCTTTTTGGTATTCTACACAAGAAACATCAACGTTTTTGCACAAAGAAGCATTTGGTTTTTTATTTTAATTTTGGTAGCTGTAACGCTTTTGATGATTGCCATATTCGGTAACTGGTTCAGGTCTGCTGTTTTGCATCCCGTTAAGGTTTTAAGTGATACCATGAAAAAAAATACACAAGAACCCGATAAATTGGAAAAAATAAATTTGAATTACGGTGGTGTGCTGGGAGATATGGTAAATTCATTTAATCAAATGGAAGAAGCTTTGGAACGTTATAGCAACTATCTGTTGGAATATAAAATTGCCACGGAAAATATAGAAAACGGTGTATTTTGGTTGGATGAAAATTTTAAAATTATTATGTACAACAAAAGTTTTTTAAAAATTTTTAATGAAAAAGAAGAGATAACAGGAAAATCCTTTTTAGATTATGTTCATTTAACCGAAGAGGATAAAAACAAAATAAGAAGCGGCTATTTATCGTTAAAAAATTATGAATATGCAAAAGGAAATCTGATAAAACATCTCAATATCAATTTTCGACTTGTAAAAGAAAAGGGTAAAAGGGTAATTGTAGGCGGAATAACGGACATCACACCCATAACTTTGGAAAAGGAAGCCAGAGAAAAATTGGAAATGGAATTGATAAAAACAAATAAACTTGCCGAAATAGGCAGAAGAGTGGAAGGTATTGTTCACAACATGAATTCACCGTTAAATTCCATTATCGGTTATGCTCAGCTAATGAAAAAGGAAATCGGGGAAAATGAAGATCTTGAAAAAATTTTAAAATCGGGGAAATTGATTGCTCACTACATTAAAACATTGCAACAAAAAATAAAAAACGATAATGTTTCCATGTATCGCCTGATAGATGTAAATAAACTCTTAAAAGATGAATTGGAATTATTTAAAAATAATCTTTTCTTTAAACATCATGTAAAAACCATAACATCTTTCGAGAAAAAATTGCCTAAAATCAATGCGGTTTATGGTGATGTGAGTATGTGCATTACAAATATAATAAACAATGCTTTGGATGCTATGAAAAATAGTGAAGAAAAAATTTTGCGAATTTCCACATCTACTACGAAAGATAATTTTATTAAAATAACTATTCAAGATACCGGTTGCGGTATAGAAAAAAAAGATTTGCCGCATATTTTCGAACCGTATTATAGCACGAAATCTTATCCGCAAGGAAGCGGCTACGGTTTGGGTTTGGCTATTGCAAGATATATAGTGGATAAGTATAAAGGAAAAATATTGGTAAAAAGCGAAGTAAACAAAGGAACGGATTTTACGATTTTATTCCCGGTGGGGAAATAGGTGCCTTATGGAAAAAAGATATAAGATATTAATTGTTGATGATGAAAAGGAAGCCAGAGAAATCTTTTCAAGATTGTTGCAGAGCGAATACGATATAAAGGCGGTTTCATCACCTTATTCGGCTATGGAATTATTGGAAAGAGAATCTTTTGATATAATTCTTTCCGATGTAGTGATGCCCGATATGGACGGAATAGAATTTTTGAAAAAATTAAAAAAACGTTGGAATTCCATACCGGTTATTATGATTAGCGGCAAAGCATCCGTTAAAATGTCTGTGGAAGCTATGAAAATCGGAGCGGAAGATTTTATAGAAAAGCCGGTAGAAGACTTGGATTTATTAAAGATTATCATCAATAAAACAATAAAAAATCAGCAGCAAAATAATGAATTAAAACGCCTTAAAAAAATCGTTCAAGAAGATTACGAAAGAAGAAATTTAGTAGGAAACAGCGCAAAAATTCAAAAAATATTGCAAAAGGCTCAAAAGATAGCACCGCTTGATATTACTGTTTTGATAACGGGAGAAACCGGTGTTGGCAAAGAGGTATTGGCAAATTATATCTGGCGAAACAGTTCTCGAAAAGATAAAAAATTTGTTGCCGTTAATTGTGGAAGTTTACCGGAAACGTTATTGGAATCCGCCCTCTTCGGACATAAAAAAGGAGCTTTTACCGATGCCATTAGTGACAAAATCGGATATTTCGAAGAAGCTGACAAAGGCACACTATTTTTAGATGAAATCACCGAAACAACACCTTCTTTTCAAATTAAACTTTTAAGAGTGATAGAAACAGGTACATTAAGGCGAATTGGAGATAATAAAGATAGAAAAGTTGATGTAAGGATAATTGCCGCCACAAACAAAAAAATAGAAGAAGAGGTGAAAGCTGGAAGATTTCGTCAGGATTTATTTTATAGATTGAATGTAATAACAATTGAAATTCCGCCGTTACGAGAAAGAGCCGAAGATATTATTATCTTGGCAAACTCGTTTTTAAAAGAATATTCGGAAAAATATAAAAAACCGGATTTGAGATTATCCAAAGAAGTAATGAATCTTTTGATGAAATATCAGTGGACGGGAAACATCAGAGAACTGCGAAATGCAATGGAACACGCCGTAGCCATGAGTTCGGGCAACATTATATTGCCACAAGATTTACCCGAAAATATTTTTTCTTCTCAATCCGAATATGATAAAAATATTTCCTATCTTTTTTCATTACCTTATCATGAAGCCAAAGGAAGATTTGAAAAAAAATATATCGAAGAATTATTAACCAAAACGAATGGAGATGTTACTTTGGCGGCGGAAATATCAGGCATTAAAAGGCAAAATCTTTACGATAAATTTCATAAGTATAATATCAATCCGAGAAATTTTAAAAAAAAGTAAATTTTTGATTTATTATACAAAGTAATTTTATTATAAAAACAAGCTATTTTACAGTGTTTCAATAAAATAAGTTGACATAAAAATACTATTGCATAAAAAAGTGGAAAAAATAGTGGAGGTTTTTATGAATGATTACGGAGCAAATCAAGATTTAGGTCTTTTCTCAGGAGTTTTTGGGCTTATATGGTTAGCTGTTGTTGTTTTTTTTATAGTAACACAGTGGAAAATATATGAAAAAGCGGGAAAACCGGGTTGGGCGGTATTAATTCCTATCTATAACACAATTGTATTATTAGAGATTATTAACAGACCTATTTGGTGGATTATCCTCTTTTTTATCCCGGTCGTAAATATTGTTATTGCCATTATTACAATTTTCGATTTGGCAAAAGCATTTAATAAAACCGCAGGATTTGGTGTGGGTTTGTTGCTACTGCCTATTATTTTTTATCCGATGCTTGCTTTCGGTGATGCGGAATATGTAGGAAGGGAATAAATTAAGGAATTATTATGGAAGCAATAAATGAATATTTTGCAGAAGGCATTTACGGTATTTATATTCTTATTGCTACTGCAATAGTGTTTTATCATATTTCTTTGGGAATTGTTTTTGAAAAGGCAAATTTTCCCAAGTGGTATGCCTACATTCCCATTTATAATGCCATACCTTTTATCAAAATTGCTCACAGACCTTCTTGGTGGTTTTACATTTTTTTATTATCAATAATTATTTTGGTCTCGGTAATTATTTTTCCCTATTGGTGGATAAAAATCTTTATCTTCATCCCGTTAATTTTTGGGATTATTATCTCCATAGATTTTGCAGAAGCATTTGATAAATCACCTGTATTCGGATTAGGATTATTTTTCTTAAATTTTATTTTTATACCTATATTA
>CAZUGB010000100.1:0-7446 GCA_964619925.1 uncultured Candidatus Cloacimonadota bacterium | reverse complement strand
ACACCGGAATTCGGTCCTCCGATACTAAAGTTTACATTTGCAGGAGGTCCGGAATTTACAACAATATTAGATTTTACGGCACTTATTTCTACACCGCTTGATGTATGAGTGTATGCTTTAATTCGTACTATGCCCGATTCGGATCCACTGATAATAGATACAATGGCATGCCCGTTAATTGCTTCTGTACTATCAATAAGTCCTACATTATTAATAGTTGTTCCGGCGGGAGCATCTAATAATTCAAAATAAACCATTCTCGGTAAGTCTGCCAAATTTCCGCTTATATCAAATAAATCTACTCCTAATTCTGCGGATTCTTGACCACCTGTCCCTTGTACTTGTAAGTTTATTTGATCGTTATTAATAAATTGGATATATGCAATATCATTCGATATTACATTAATGATAGTAGTCGCTTGAGCGGAGTCTGCTTTAGCGGAAATTGTACCTGCACCGGATGTTACACCGGGAGAAAAGACCGTATATCCTTTTCCCAACGAATCGGTAACTGCATTTTCAGGTAAAATACTACCTAAATCTGTGGTGAATTCTATGGATTTACCTGCTTCGAGAGGATTGTGATATTTATCTTGTACTTGTGCCCAAATAGTATCACTTACGGGTGTATTTGCTTCCACTTGTTGATATATGGGTGTTAAATACATATACATAGGAGCACCCGGATGGATTTTAATATCTTCGGTAGTGATTAATGTGTCCAATGTAGCGGTGATAGTGGCTATACCGCGATGAGTTCCGGTATTAAAATTGATTTGAGCCACACCGTCATGTGTTTCTACTTCCACATTTTCCCCTATATAATCACCATCTGCATTAACAAAATTACCTAAATTGGTTTGGAATGTAATTTTAGTACCATCGGGTACAAATCCGACTGTATTTTCTGCAATTGCTCTGATTGTAGTTATATTATCAATATCAAAATCATTTGATATTATATTTAAGTTCAAAGATTTTAATTCGGGTTGAGGTTCAATCATAACGTTTACAATAGCCGAGTCATTGGATACATAAGCAGTAATTTCCGATAATCCTTGTGCACCGTCATCCCAGAAAGTTGTTTTGGCCATACCGGTACTATCCGTATTTACGGAATTTAATATTTTACCGATAGTGGCTTTAAATTGAACGGGTTCGTTTGTTACTGCAAAACCGCCTTGATCCTTTACAACCACTTGTATTTCCGAATAAGTAAGGTTATTGTCGGAATAAATGGTGTCGGGATTAGCCGTTATTCTATCAATGTGATATGTTGCCTCTGGTTTTATTTGAACATTAATAGTTTTTTGTGATTTTTTCCCTGCCTTTGCTGTGATTATCGCAGTGCCGGAAATACCCGTGTCATGAAGAGTTGCAACCGCTTGTCCTGCGGCATCGGTAAGAACCGAAGATGTAATGGAACCGAGTGTGGTTGTAAATTTTACTTCAACATTTTCTACCGCATAACCTTTTTCATCAACTACCGTTGCAGTAACTTGAGCATAAGTAGAAGAATTTTGGTCGGCGTAGATGTAATGCGGCGTTACATACAAACTTTTAATTTGATAATTCGGTACTTCGATTATTCTTCTGTCACAAGAGGATATAAAGAATATACCGAAAATTGCCAGCATTATTATTGCAATTTTAATTTTTTTCATACCTTACTCCTTCTTTTCTTTGATTAAAGGTTTTTCAAGGTCAGGATCAATATCATAATTTTTGTTTAAAGAATTTCCGGTAACAATATGAGGAGTAATTTCGATAATCAAATCGGTTTTGTTCATTTCTGTTTGTAAATGGCGGAAAAGTTTTCCAATATAAGGTAAATCTCCTAAGAAAGGAACTTTGCTTACGTGTTTTACTTTATTCGTACTAAGAAGACCGCCTACAACAATTCTTTGACCGTCTTTTACCGTAACTGTGGAGGTGATTTTTCTCACTTTTGTTCTGGGAATATATCCGCCGACTAATTCCTGAACGGAGCTAACTTCCGGTTCGATTTTCGTTGTGATTTGATTGTCTTTATTTATAGTGGGTTTTACTGTAAGCATAATACCCACTTGTTCCTTTTGAACTTGAATTTGACCTGTAGTTGTATTTTTATCCTGAATTACATAAGGCACAACTTCACCGATATGAATATATCCTTCTTCTCCGTTTAATGCGGTAATACGTGTGTCTGTAAGTATCTTGGCGGCATTATTTTGAAGAAGCCAATCTATGGTTATATCAAATGCCGTTAATTGACGAGAAAAATGTCCTATATCGGAAAATCCGTTAATTTTTTGGAAATATTGATTTTGTGGCAATTGTCCGAGCTGATTGTTTAAATTACCATGAGGCATGGCACCTGTAGCATCACTATAATCAAATGGTAAACCGACACCGTTTTGATTAACGGGATCTTCCGCCAAAATTGTGGTTAATTTATTTAATTTAGACCAATCGATACCGTATTTTTTAGCTTCGGTTATCGAAACTTCTATCAATCTTGCACGAATTTCCACCTGCTTTTGAGGTTGGTCGATTTCTTTTATTACTTTTGCAATTTCTGCATAAGTTTCCGGATTGGCTTTAAGCAAAACAGTATTTTGTCCTTCTATGGGTGTTGCTTCACCGGGTAAAATTTTTAAGGCTTTTGTAAGTTTATCTACATCTACATAATTTAAAGGAATTACATAGGTTCTTTCACCGATTTCTTCTTCGATTTGTTTCTTTTCACCTACTAAGAATGTGTTATCTCCGATTAATCTGTAAGATAGTCCTATTGATTTTACTACTAACGAAAGTGCTTGTTCGATAGGGATATTTTTCAAATGAATTGTAATTTTCTTCTCTCCCTTCTTTGTCTTCCCGGCTTCGTTTGCCACTTGTGTAGCAAGTACGATGTTGCAATTACTCAATTTTGCCATATTGCTAATCACGGTTGAGATATTCGCATCTTCGGCATCGATGGAAATTTTTCTATTCAATAGATCTGCGTTTGCAAACATTGAAATAGCGATTACCAACATAACAAAAACTATAAATATCCTGAGTTTAAAGTTTGATGTTTCCATTCATACTCCTTTATTACCAATTAATTTCAATATTTTTTTTCTGTTTTGAATCTAATAATTCAGTGGGTTTGGGTGGTATCTTTTGAACTTTAAGTACTTTTTTGGTGTCATAATACGAATAAATCATTTCACCGTTTTTAATATCCAATACTTTCCCATGGAAGAATGTGTCACCTATTTTATAGATTTTGGTTTTACCTTTATGAGAAACGGCAGCCATTTTTGTGCCGTCTTCCGAAATAAGTGTGTATTGAAGACGAACCATCTTTTTAATTTCTTCGCGCCATTGTCTTTCAAGATCCTTTTTGGTTTTAACAATCAAATGTTGTTCCAAAGGGTCTTTTGTAACGGTAAAAACAAAATTCTTTCTATCTTTAATAGATTTATCTATTTGGTTTATTTTTTCCAGCAGATCCTTTTTTAAAGCTACCTTTTTATAGACCGATTCAACGGGGATTTTTTTGATTTTCTTAAATAGGAAATATTCATTTATAGCGTATGCAAGAAACAAAAGAACTACTAACGATATTACAAAATCCTTCAGATATCTGTGTTCCATCAGGACTCCTTTATTACTTTAAATACTGACAATTCCAGATTCACTTTATAATGCGTTTCTTTGGGAATTACAGCATTTTTTGTGTTTTGTTTTATTGGGTTTATTTGCAAGGTTTTAATTGTGCTGATATTATCAAAACTTTCCAAATCCGACAAAAATTTTCCTAGCTGTACATAGGTGCATTTGATTTCCATCGAATAACCTTGTTCAACAATATTTTTTTGATTACTTATCTTTGTAGGTGTTTGCACATAAACCGGTATTTGATATTTATCCGCAAGATCACCGAGACGTTTTACAAAAGAATTGATTTCATCGGTGGAAAACGAACGATGTGTGGTGATAGTATTAAGAATAACTTTGGAAACATCTTTGAGCTGATCGTTAAGTACTTTTGCACTGTTTAGTTTTTCCTGTTCCTTTTTAATAACTTTGTCATAAACTTTTATCTTGTGAATTTTTTTGTTTACAATGGGCCAAGAATAGAAAAAGTAAATAAGACTAAAGATTACCATAATAAATAGAAGAATCATATATCGCTGTTTCATCTTATGCCTCCCTTATGACTACCGGACATTGATTTCGGTAAACAATCGATTTGGAATCTAAGTATATCAACACCCTTTTCTTTGTCTCTTGATGATCTTACAAATTTAATTTGGGGAAAATCCTGATTGATAGCGGGATTATTTTTTAGTTTGTTAATAAAGTCGTCAATTAGATCGAACTCTTTTTGTTTTTTGTCAATTTTTGTAATGCCAAATAATGAAAGAACGTTGTTTTTGTATGAAAATTTTGTTATAGCCAATTTTTTTGTGGTAATTTCGGAAAGTGCTACCAATTTTTTTGCCCAAAATACTCTATTTGTGCTTAATTCTGCAATTGTCTCAAGATCTTTACCGGAAAGATATTCACCGCTAACCTGATAGGATTTAATTTCTTTTCTGATTTTATGCAATAAGTTTCTTCTCGAGGCAATTCTTGTATTAAGCATACCGATCATTATTAGGAATATAACCAATATCACCACAACAACAATTCCATAGGAAATTGCTGTGCCGACAAAGGTCTTTTTTTCCATTTCCTGTTGTTTTTTTAGTTCTCCGAACTTATTCAGATTAATTTTAAAATAAAATTGCGCCATATTCTCCACCTCTATTCGGGTCTCATTGCCAAACCTATGGCAACGGCAAACTGCGGATCGGGATTATTTTTGAATTCACCGGTTAATTGAATATTATCATATGCTGTAAAAATTTCCACAGGGATGTTTAATTCTTTTTCCAAAAATTCCGGCAATCCGATTAATTTTGCAGTTCCACCCATTAGATATACCTTTCTAAAATCACTTGTTCCGGCTTCTTTTACATAAAACCTTATGGATCTTTTTAATTCCAAAGCAAGTTGTTCGATAACGGTTTTTTCTGAAACATCAAGCGAGAACATTGCATCGGATTTAGCACCGGTTTTCTTTTTTAAAGCTCCTACGCCTGCCTCGAATTTATATTTTTCCGCTTCTTCAAAAGATAGTTTTTCAAGTTTCATAATATCTTTTGTAATATAATATCCTCCGATATTGAAATCACGCGAGAAAAATTTTGCTTCGGGACCGTATATCACCATATTGGTTTTATGAGCTCCGATATTCAACATAATATATACGCCGTCTTCTACCAAATTGTTCAATGTAAAACAATTTGAAAGAGCCAAAGGTTCCAGATCGATTATTTCGGGAATCATTCCAGCGGATGTAAGTATATTCGAGTGATCATTGATTAATGTTCTTGTTGCCGCCGCCAAAAGAATATTCATGTTATTGGTTTTTTCTTCCACATTCAAGACCTGATAATCCAAAATCATTTCGGCTCCGCTAATAGGAAGATGTTTTTTTGCTTCGAAGAAAAGAGCCGATTCCAATTCTTCCTCGGGGAGAAAAATTGTTTTTATTTGTTTGATTGATGTATTATCGCCTCCTATGGAAGAAACTAAACGTTTAATCTTCTTAGGATTGATTTTTAATTCTTTTAACATGCCAGCAAGAATCGGTGCAAATCTAGTAGGTAATAAATCCGAAGGAGTATAATCAATTCCCTCTGCAATTGTCGGTTTAACTGAATATCCCAGCAATTTAAAACCGGGTCCAACTCGTTTAAGGTGAACCAGTTTTATGCTATGAGAACCAATGTCCAAACCGACCGATTCTTTAAATATTTTTTTCTTTTTAGCCATATTACCTCATTTTATTAAATTTATTGTAATTTATCTGGTACGGTTTTAAAATACCATGCGTATTGTTCCAAACTGGTATAAGCCGCCTCGCCAATTCCTTTGTAAACTTTGGGATAATCGGGAGGTGAAACAAACAAAAATCTTTGATCGTAGTGATAATCTTTTCCGTATCCCGTAGATGGATGTTCACCATCATAATGATATGTCTCGTTCGCAAATTCCCATTCGTTATTTCCGGGTGGGTGATTATATTCATCATTACCCGATCTATGCACAAATCCTCTTCTGTATTGGTGAATTGCACCGTAGTTATGAATGTCTCCTCTTTCGGTTATAATAGTTGCTGCGGATTCCGGCCATATAGGATTATACCAAGGGTAATCCGTTCCATAAGGCAAAGCATGAGCACCGGGTTGATAAGCCGGACTTTCAAAAGGATAACCGCACATATTATAAGGACCGTTAGGCGGACCACCATGTATATTATAACCCACGATGTTTGGGGGTACATACAAGTTTTTCGGGAATATATATTTGTGTAAATCAATATAAGTATAAAGGGTTTCTTGATTCGTATAAGGACTTAATGCTCTAAAATCGGGTGTGGAACCGTGTGGATGTTGATATTCAAATGTAAAAATACCATCATAATGACAAGCATGATCTCCGTGAAGAGAGACATCACCTACTCCGAGAGCGGCGAATGCTCCGTAAAGATAAATTCCGTGACAATTTTCGTCATGAAGATTCATATCATCCAAAGGATCCTTAAATTTATATTTTATATAAATCCTTTGTTCGGAGATTAAACCGAAATAATCCGTTCTATTGGGATTAATGTTATCATCCGGAGAGTTTCCCGGAGTTGTACCCTCATAGACAATATCACCTACAATATAAACGGTATCACTGCAAGCCCAGGTTTGTTTTCCTGCAATCGTACCGTCTATCCACAATTTCATACCATCTATGAAAACGGATTGATTGTTAACACTTCCCGAAGGACCTATGACCCAGGTAGTATCATATATGGGGATATGATTAACCCACAAAGTGTCTTCTTCTTCGAACCAATTGTAGTTTGCATTTACAGCCGCATTGGCTTCTTGAGCATTTTTGGGATACCAGCTCATAACGGGAAATTCTTTGATTTCACGTAAAGTTATTTTTCCTATCATAGAAGAAAAAGATGTTCCTTGAATATGAACTCTGGCAATATCTCCATCAGCTCCTTCAAAAGGTCTTATTCCGTTTTCTCTTACCAATGTTGCTTTCGGATTGAAAACAATATGATCTGCATTTTCTGCCCAACCGGCGGGGAAAATATCATCATAATTTACATGATTCATAAGATGATCTCCGTCGGGATAGTATCTGAAAATGCCGGCAGTTCCTACCCAAGAATGGAATGTGGGCCAACCTTGAGCATTTTGAATCCAGATATCGTCATTACTAAATATTCTTCCGTTAAATTCATCTCTTCCCCAAAATTTTACTCTAGCCGCTTCATTGCCTCCATCTGCATTCTCGGAAGCTTCAATATTGGTAAAATATTGGTATCTGGCCAAACTTTCATTGTTCAAAAGTCTTTCA
>CAZUGB010000099.1:0-11636 GCA_964619925.1 uncultured Candidatus Cloacimonadota bacterium | reverse complement strand
CGGGGGTAAATTGATTAAAATAAAAAATCTTGTGAAGCGATATAACGACATAACGGCGTTAAAATCAATTTCACTGGATGTGGCGGATGGTGAATTTTTGGGCATACTCGGTCCAAACGGAGCCGGTAAAACCACGCTGATAAATATAATCAATACCCTACTTGATTACGATAGCGGAAAAGTTTTGATAAACGGTATCAATCCAAGAGAAAACAAAACGGAAATAAAAAAACAAATTGGTGTAATTCCTCAGGAAATTTCACTGTACGAAGAACTTTCGGCATTTGAAAATTTAATTTTTTGGGGAAGTTTGTATGATATAGAAAAAGAAGAAATTGATGTAAGAGCCGAAGAACTTTTAAGAATGGTGGGACTGTTCAAAAGAAAAGACGATTTGGTAAAAACATTTTCCGGCGGTATGAAAAGAAGATTAAATATAGCCATAGGACTGATTCACAATCCTAAAATTTTACTTTTGGACGAACCTACCGTAGGCGTGGATCCACAATCAAGGAACTTTATTTTTGATATACTTTTTAATCTGCACGAAGTTGGTAAAACCATTATTTACACAACGCATTATATGGAAGAAGCGGAAAAATTGTGCGAAAAAATAGCCATATTAAATAAAGGCGAAATTATTAAATACGGCACATTGGAAGAACTTTTGGGAAATTTCGAGTATTCTCAAATAGACATTACGTTTACAGACATACCTTCAAAAGAATTAATAGCGGAATTATCGGAATATTTTAATGTGAAACTAATTCAGGAAAATAAACTCCAAATAAGAGGCGAAAGATTGGCGGCAAGATTGCAAGAGATTATAAAAATCACACACAATCTGGGGATAATTGATATTAAATATACCGCTCCGAATTTGGAACAGCTCTTTTTGTATCTTACGGGAAAACAATTAAGGGATTAAATTATGAAACATATTTTTGCTCTGTTTACAAAAGATTTCAAATTGTTTTTCAAAAATACCGGTGCAGTGATATTAACTTTTTTGGTGCCGATGGCTTTGATCTTTATTTTCGGTTTGGTTTTCGGCGGTTTCGGTAAACAATCGGGTATAAATCCCATAACGGTGGTTGTGGTGGATAAAGACAATAGTGATTTATCTAAAAAATTCATCTCGAATTTAAATGCACTAAAAGAAATAAAGATTCAAAAGAATTATTTGGAAAAAGATAAGAAAATAAAATTCGATGAAAAAACATTAAAAAATTTTATTAAAAAAGGGAAAAGAAAAGTAGGCATAGTGATTCCCAAAGGATTTAAAAAAAAGATAGTCTCAGGCAAAAAACCCACGCTAAAAATTCTTTATGATCCCAAATTCAGGATAGAATACGGTATTATAAACGGTTTGTCGCAAAAAATCCTGATGAGCAAATTTCCTCAATTGCTTTATAATTCCATGTTTAACAGCACAAAAAAATATCTTGGTGAAAATAAAAACAAACTCTTTGAAAATGATATATATGATGTGGTAAAGAAATATTTTAATTTGGATAAAGATACCAAACCTTCGGATAATACATCTTATCAAAGCAAAATATTCTCGCAAGAACCGGTGAATATAAAATCGGAAAAATTGGTAGGCGAAGATATAAAAAATCCTATGTTTGCGCAATCCGTGGCGGGAATGGCGGTGATGTTTTTGTTATTTTCCTTATCAAGAGCGGGAAGTTCGATTTTGGAAGAAAAAAATTCGGGAACACTAAACAGACTTTTGGTAGCTCCGGTTTCGTCGGGAAGCATCATTTTATCAAAACTTTTGTTTGCCTCATTTTTGGGTGTTTTGCAATTAAGTGTTATGTTCATTTTCGGTAAGTTGGTTTTCGGGTTGGAAATTTTTAGTCATATCATAACGTTATTAATCATGATAATAGCTACGTCATTTGCGGCATCCGGTTTGGGGATGTTTATAGCGGCGATTAGCAAAAATCAATCGCAGGTTGGGGGATTGACCACTTTGATAGCTTTGGGAATGTCGGCTTTGGGCGGTTCAATGTTTCCTTCGATAATTATGCCGGAATATTTGCAACAAATAGGAAAATTTACGCTTAACTATTGGGCGATGCACGGTTTTACCGGTATTTTTTGGCGTAATATGTCCATAAAAGATATTTATCCCGATGCTTTGGTTTTGTTTGCGATTTTTGTAGTTTTAACTTTGGTTTCGATAATACTTTTTAGAAGAAAGATGTTTGCAAGATGAAAATTACAGATAAAATTTTGGCGATTATTTTTTACGGTTTTGTTTTTTCCATAATCGGAATTACATCAATTTATTTGGGAAGTAAGTTATTGGTAATGGTAAAAAATGATGAAACGGCTTTGATTTTTAATACTCCGGTTGCCACTTTGATTGCGGTTGCCTTCTTCTTTTTGTGGGAAGCATTTATTAAGAAAAACGATAATAAAATTTTTATCAAAAATAAAAACACCATAATTCAATCTGCATTTGCATCACTAATCATTACGATATTGCTTTTTATCTTTGTTATCCACAAAGAATTATCTTTTCCGTTCTTAAAATGGCGCATTTTGGAATATCTTTTTATTTTAATTCCTATCAATACCATATTGGTCCTGATAAAAATATCAAAAATAAATAAAAAAAGAAGTGAAAATGACTAAGATAATAGATAATGACAATTTGGTTTTTCCCAATTATAAAAAATCGATATTAAATCTTTCGGCTTTATTTGCAAAAATTTATGGTGTTAATACGGGTAGCGAACCGTTGGCTTTTGAAAATTTACAAAATTTGTCCGACAAAAGAAACATTGTATTTATCATTTTCGACGGTTTCGGGTATAATCTTATTTCGCGTTATTATTCGGATAAATTACCTTTTTTTAAAAAGCATCTTAAAGATAAATTAACATCTGTTTTTCCTTCTACAACGGCGGCGGCAATCACAAGCATATACACGGCAAAACTACCTGCCGAACACGGTGTAATGGGTTGGGCATTGTATTTTAAGGAATTTTTTAGAATCTTTGATTATTTACCCACAAAAGATACCTCTACCGGCAAGGCGGTATCGGAAAGCATCTACGATTATTACAAATTGCTAAGACCTGATTCGGTATTCAGAAAAATTATCAAAAAAAATCCCGAATTGAATATTAGCTATATCACTCCGAAATATCTAAAAGGAACTCCTTATAATAAATTAATTTCTCAAGGTGCCAAAACGATAGCCTATTCCAAAGAATCTTCGATGCTAAAAAAGATATTAAAAATCACCGCAAACAAAAAAAGAAATTTTATCGTGGCATATTCCACCAATCCCGATTCTATCGAACATCACAAAGGGGTAAATTCCAAAGAAGTGGAAAAATTTTTGATAAAAACGGATAAGGATTTAAAGCTATTTTATGATAAATTACCCGAAGATACGGCGGTTTTTATCAGTGCCGACCACGGACTTACCGAAATAGACGATTTTTATATTATTAACGATGATACCACACTTAATAACTGTTTGATATTGCCTCCGTTCCCCGAATCAAGATTTGTATCTTTTTTTGTAAAACCGCATAAAACCGTTATTTTTGAAGAAGCTTTTAGAAAATATCAAAATGATTTTATGCTTTTTACAAGAGATGAATTTTTAACCTACGGTTTTTTGGGTGATGCCAAACCTCATTATAAATTGGATGATTTTATAGGTAACTATCTTGCTATTGCCATTGGCAACAAAGGATTTCGCTATTTGTATCGTCAAAAGAAAGATGAAAACATAATTTTTAGGGCTCACCATAGCGGACTTACAAAAGATGAAATGGAAATACCTCTTTTCTATTTTGAAAAATGATTCCTAATCAAAAGACAAAAGCGGGATACACCGAAGCGATAGTATCCACGATAGCCAATTTTTTCTTATTTGCCATAAAATTATATGCCGGTATAACCACAGCTTCATTTGCTATTATAGCGGATGCTTGGCACACGCTTTCGGATTCGATTTCTTCCGTAGCCGTGTATGTGGGTTTTAAAATTTCTTCTCGTCCGCCGGATAGTAAACATCCCTTCGGTCATGGTAGAATGGAAGTGATTATTTCCATTTTCGTTGCCGTTTTTCTTGGTGTTATAGGTTTTGAATTTCTAAAAAAATCGGTTACGGGATTTTTTTCTCATAGAGCGGTTGTATATTCGCAATTTGCGATTGCCGTTACGATTATTTCCATTTTGATAAAAGAACTTTTGGCACAACTTGCCTTTTATTTGTCCAAAAAAGCGGATTCTTTGCTTTTAAAAGCGGACGGTTGGCATCATAGAAGCGATGCTATCTCATCCGTAATAATTCTTGCGGGTATTTTTTTGAATAAATATTTTTGGTGGATGGATTCGTTTTTAACCTTAGTCGTATCACTTTTGATATTTTATGTTGCCTATGATATTTTGAATAAATCCATAAGCAATTTATTGGGTGAAAGACCTTCTTCGGATTTGGAAGAAGAACTAAAAAGTCTGATATGCAAAGAAGAAAAACTAAAATTTCATCACTTTCATTTGCATGATTACGGTTCTCATAAAGAAATTACCTTTCATATAAAAATCAATCCCGAAAAAAGTGTTCGAGACGCTCATAAAATCGCCGATTGTATAGAGAAAAAAATAAAAGAAAAATACGGGTTTGAAACCACCATTCACATCGAACCGGACGAATAATTATCGCGTAAAAGCTTGTGTAATATTTTCGAGCATTTTTATCACTATTTCGTCCTCTTGGTGATTTGTTATCCAATCTCTGAAAAGTTGCCGCTTATTACTTTGTTGGTGCGGACAATCATACTCCAAAAGCGGTAAATCAAAGTATTCGAACAAACGATTTATCAGAGATTTTTCTATATCGAGCATAGGACGAATTACTCTGAAATCAGATGAAAAAGACAAAGGCGAAATGGTTTCTATTCGTTTGTGCAATACCAAATTCATTAAAAATGTTTCCAGTACGTCATCTTTGTTATGAGCAAAAGCAACTGTACGGATATTATGTTTAAAAAGCGTTTCTTTGATAATTTTTCTTTTGGCTTTCGAACAGTGATAACAGATGTTTTTTGGCGAAGTTATACGATTGATTTTTGCTTCAATATAGGGAACAGATAGCATATCACAAATATTTTGTAAAATTGCGGTATCATAATCGGCGGTTTTTACATGGATTGCATACAAATCGAATGATAGAGAGGAATATTTTTTTAAATATGCCAAGATGTACAAAAGCGTGGTACTGTCTTTGCCTCCGGATAATCCCAAAGCTATTTTTTCATTGGTTGGAATGAGTTTGTATTTATCTATCAGGTTTCGTATAGCGGACAAAAACCATTTGTTATAATTTTTGTTAAACGTAAGTTTTTTCACTTATCTTTTACTTCCCATTTCGGAATAAAATATCTAAATTGGTCGGTAGCGGTGGCTTCTTTTAAAAAATCGTTTTTTAAATTTTTTATTTCGTCATACAGTTTAAACTTTTGCGATTCGCTACTTTCTTTGTATAATTTATCCAAAAGATACCATGCCATAAGATATTGTCTTTTGAATTGAAAAGTTTTTGCCAAATAGTAAATAATGCTCCATTTTTCGTGATGATTCGGATATTTCCGATATAAATCCAATAAAATTTTTTGAGCGGTATTGTAATCCTTTTCTTTAAAATAGGTTAATGCTTTATAATAAAAGATGTTTGCGCTATCCGCTTCGGGATTATGAATAAGAATCGAATCAAGCAACGAGCGTGAATGCTCGAATTCTTTTAGGTAAATATCGTTAAGAGCGATTTTCATAAGAATTTTGATGGTATCCGTTTTGATAGTGTCGGTTAAAATGGTCTGATATACATCATTTGCTTCACTATACAAAAGGTTTCGTTCGTAAATATCCGCCAAGGAAAATAAAAAATCCTTTCTGATGTTTTTTGCGGTTAAAGAATCCAATATGCCGCTGATAAATTCTATTGAATAAGATGTATCAAGTTTATTCAAACCGGAAAATATCTCTTTTTCGGAAAGTTTTACAAGGGATGTATCTTGAGAATTTATAACAATGTGTGAAAAAATTTTTAATGCCGGTTCGAGTTTGCCGGTTTTTTGATAAACGATTGCTTTAAAAAACGCCAAAGAATCTTTGAATGTGGAATCTATTTTTGCGTTGTTTATCACCGACAGAGCATTTTCCAAATTACCCTCTCGGATATAGAATTTTATCAAATCGGATTCTTTTAGCTGTTTTGCCTGTATATGAGATACGAAAATCAAGGCAAAAACAAAAAACAAGGTAATTTTTTTCATCTTATACTTTCTTTGGCAATTACAGCCGCTCCCAAAGCTCCTGTGATAAACGAATTTTCAGGAACCAATAATTCAAATCCCAATAAATCTTCCATAGCTTTTTTCATACCGACATTTTTTGCCACTCCGCCGGTAAATACCATTGGCGGGGTGTATCCCAAAACCGAAATCATACTTTTTGTTCTTTTGGCAATAGATCGATGTACCGCGTTTACAATATCCTCTATCGAAGTGCCTTGTGAAATCAAACCGATTATTTCGGATTCGGCAAAAACCACGCATGTGCTATTAATAGCAAGAGTACCCTTCGATTTTAACGACAATTCTCCCAATTCATCCACGGTTAGCTCCAATATGGTTGCCGCAACTTCCAAAAACCTACCTGTTCCGGCGGCACATCTGTCATTCATTACAAAATTAAGAACTTTTCCCTGTGAATTTATCACTATACCTTTTGAATCCTGACCGCCGATATCCAATATGCTTCGTGCTTTCGGGAAAAAATAATTAACACCTTTTGCGTGACAAGTTATTTCGGAAATCTTTTTGTCCGCAAAGGGAACCACATTTCTTCCGTAGCCCGTGGAATATACTTTTTTTATATCGTTTTTATCAATTGCCAAATGCTCAATAGCCTTTTCCAAAAGCTCTACTGCGGTTTTTTTCGGATTTACTCCGCTACTTTCCACATTTGAATAAACCATATTATTTTCGTTATCCAAAATCGCAATTTTTGAAGTTCTCGAACCTAAATCTATTCCTACAAAATAATCCATAATCATCTCAAAACATAAACATAAAAATTTTCTTCTTTGAATATCTTGGCGGAAACATCCAAAATCATCTTGGTGGAAACGCCGTTTAATCTTTTTTCCCAATTTAAATAATAGGAATAATCTTTTCCGATAGATGAAAGTTGTGAAAGTGAAATTGCCTGTGATAATACACTTTCTTCATCCATTATTTTTTGTCCTTTGATGTAGGTTTTTAAGCGCGGAAGATAATAATCCACCAAATTTTTGTCGATTTGATTCGTTAGGATTTCTTTTATTAACGAGATGGTTTTTTTATAATATTTTTTTTCCACTATTGCATTGATAAGAAAGTATCCCAAATCAGTAGTTTTTACTATATCAAAATCCACCGAATAAGCCCACGAGCGTTTTTCTCTGATTTCTTTAAATAAAATCGGGTCGGCATTGCCTCCCAAAATTTGCGACAACACAGCAAAAGCCGTTTGGTTTTTGTCTTGCAAGGTCAAACCCTTTCCTCCGAAATTTATGTATGCTTGTGTTAAATTGATATTCTTTTCTTTGTATCTTTTTTCGGGTATTGATAAAATAATTTTTTTCGAATGCCGATAATCTCTATAAGGCTGAGTATTGAAATTTTCTTCCAAAAAGGAATAGACCTTTTCAAAATTAAAATCGCCTACAACCGCTATATTCATATTTTGCGGGATGTAATGCGTGTGATACCATTCTTTTATTTTTTTTAGTGAAATTTTCTTTATCGTGCTTGCCAAACCTTCGGAACTTATCAAATTACTGTTTTTTCCAAAGTAAAATTCTTTCCATAAACGAACGGAATAGTAATTCGGATAATTTTTTATTTTTGAAAGCATACTTAAATTGGTATTTTTTAAATTTTCAAAATGTTCTTTGGGAAAGGTAGGCAAAAAAAGCATATCGGATAACAAATTAATAGCCTTATCGATATTTTCCTTAAAACATTTTATTTTGATGAGGCTGGAATCCATTCTGGCGGAAACCGAAACGGCAATACCGTTATCTCTGGCATAATTTAAAAAGTCTTCATAATTTCTTTTTTGGTTTCCATAAAGAAGCATTGCCAAAGTAAAAGAATTGATACCTCTGTGTTGGACATCTTCATAGAGCTGTGAAACTGGTAAAGAAACGGCAATACCTACTGTTTCAGACTTGTCCGATTTCTTAAAAATTATCTTTGTTCCGCTGGCGATTTGGGTTTCCCACACATCTTTCGGGATAATTTTTGATGAAGAAAGTAGCGGTTTTCTTCGCTTGTATTCGATTTTGTTTTTTCCCGTTTGATAAATATAAAGTGTTTCTTCCGTCATATATTTCCGTGATATTTCAGAAACGTTTTCCAAAGTAATGGCATTAATATGTTCGGTATATTTTTCAAAATTTTTATACGAAGAAAGCACTTCTTCCATTCCGATACTCATTGCCAAAGCTTCCATATATTCCTTTGAATATCGAAAATTGTAGATCTGCTCTTTTTTGTATTTTTCCAATTCATCTTGTGTAAAGCCGGTTTTGATAACCTTTTCAAGCTCTTCATAAAAAACGTCTATTATTCTATTTAGAGATGCTTTATTTTTGGGAATTACTATTATTATGGAAATGCCGTCGTTTACGCCTGCAATGGATTG
The DNA here is from genome assembly GCA_964619925.1 of uncultured Candidatus Cloacimonadota bacterium. Taxonomy (GTDB): domain Bacteria; phylum Cloacimonadota; class Cloacimonadia; order Cloacimonadales; family TCS61; genus CAZUGB01. Next base: position 2,912 of record CAZUGB010000099.1, on the reverse strand, counting down.
TATTTTAATGCTGTCCACCAATTGTTCTTTTATAAAAAGACGTTTGTAAAGTCGAGATTTTTTGCCGCTTGCAAACATATTAATAGCGGCTGATAAAAACCAAGAATTTTTGTCATTTTCGTTAAATTCGGGAAAAACAAATGCCAAATAATTATCTTCAATGGATTTTTTAAAAAATTTAAATCCGCTTTTCCAATTATCTTTTTGATAAGGTATTTTATTTACTTTTTTCTTTTTCCAATTACCAAAATATTTTTCTACCGTTTTATATAAAGTTTTAGCCTGAAAATCGCCTGTAATTACCAAAAATGAATTATTTGGACGATAATATTTATTATAAAAATCTCTTAATTTTTGCGGTGTGGCGTTATTTAAGCTTTCTTTTGTTCCCAAAATGGGCTTTCCGTAGCGGTTTTTATCAAAATAATGCTTTGCTATGTTTTCTATAAAACTGTCTTCGGTGTCATCTTCATACTGATATTTTTCTTGTAAAACAACCTGCTTTTCACTGTAAAATTCTTCGTCGTTAAAATTTGCATTTTGTCCCAATTCGGAAATAATTTCAATTCCTTGCTCCAATTTATCCGCCGGTAATGTGATATAAAAGCATGTGGAATCAAATTCGGTATAAGCGTTTATATTTCCGCCTATCCAAGCGGCTGTTTCCATAATTTTATTATCGGGGAATTTTTTTGTGGATTTAAAGACAAGATGTTCGGTAAGATGCGAATAACCCGATTCGTTATCGGTTTCCAATGCCGCTCCCATTCTTATATACAACTGAATGCATACGATAGGATGCGCATTTCTTTGATACGACAGTATTTTTAAACCGTTATCCAATTTCTTTTCGTTTATCATTTTACCTCGTTAGTCAAAATTTCTTTTTACGCAGGCGTATGCGTTGTGATTATGAATGCTTTCATAGTTTTCGGATTCCACTATAAAGCCGGTTATTCTATCGTCAGCTTGCAATTTTAATGTGATTTCTCTCACGATGTCTTCCACGAATCGCGGATTATCAAAAGCCTTTTCGGTTACATATTTTTCATCTGCTCGTTTAAGAAGCGAATAAATTTCACAGCTTGCGGATTTTTCCACATATTCTATTAATTCTTCTATCCAGATAAAGCGATTGGCTTTTACTTTTATGGTAACCAAAGAGCGTTGGTTGTGCGCTCCGTAATCGCTTATCTCTTTTGAGCAGGGACAAAGTGTTGTTACGGGAACTTCCGCTCCTATAATCAGCTCGAATTTATCGGTCATCGAAACTTCAAAATAGCAATTATAACTCAGAAGCGATTCGATTTTGGTAACCGGAGCTTTTTTCTTGATAAAATAAGGAAATCTTATAATGGAGTACGAAGAATCTGCATTTAGCGCTTTTTTAATCTCTTTGGCAAATTTTTCCAGATTGGAAATGAATGTTTCCTGATGAAATCTGTTCAAAACCTCGATAAATCTACTCATATGTGTTCCGCGGTGATGATGCGGCAGATCCACGAAAATATCTATGCTTGCCACGGTATGTTGTATTTTATTCTGTCTGTCGTCCACAATAACGGGATATTGGATATTGCGAACGCCTACCCTGTCTATGGCTACTTTTCTTTTATCCTGCAAACTTTGTATATCGATTTTGTCTTTCATTATTTTTCCTCTTGTATATATTCAGAAATTTTAATCAAATATTTATCCATTCCAAAAGATTTTTTATAAAATATTTTACCGTTTTTTTCATAAAAAATTATCGCCTCGATTTCCGGAATGTTGTTTGCCAATTTTATAGCTTTTTTATATCCCAAAAGAAATAGAGCTGTGGAATATGCATCTGCCAATACCGCTTGATTTGATATTACCGTTACCGAAATAGCATCTGAAGCCGGAAAGCCGGTTTTGGGGTTTAGTATGTGATGATACCTTTTTTGATTTTTAATAAAAAATCTTTCGTAATCTCCGCTGGTAACTACGGCTTTGTTTTTTATCTTTAAAATTCCTATGATTTTGCCCTGTGCTTTTCTGGGATGTTGAATGCCAATTTCCACGGGTTTGGTATAACCGAATATTTTTATATCTCCACCGGCGTTTACTATCCCCTTTTTGATATTATGATTTTTAAGATATTCTACCGTTTTGTCTATTATCAGACCTTTTGCTATACTTCCGAAATTTAATCTGATATTTTTATCTTTAATTAAATTGTTTTTATCAAAAATTATTTTATAAAATCCCACGTTGGAAAGAGCAACATCTAATTCTTTGTCCGAAGGAATTTTCTCGTCTTCAAAATCCCAAATATCAACCAAATCACCCACGGTTAAATCATACAAAGAGTCGGACTGAGAATATAACTTTTTGCCTATCGTAAGCATTTTATAAATATCCGATGTGATGGCGATTTTGTTATCTTCCGTATGATTTAATTTATAGACGATGCTGTTTTTTTTATAGTAAGATAACATCGAATCTTGTTTGCCGATAAATGCAAAAGCACTGTCTATTATACTTTTTGCAAATTGCGACTTGCCTTCTACTTGGATATTTACCAAAGTATCCATAAGAAAAGCATCTTCGCCAAAAGTATATCTTTTATTTTTGTATCTGTATCCTGCCCAAATAAAAAGCAAAATCAGGATTATTAAACCGAATATATCTTTCTTTTTCATATAGTTAACCGCCTAAGCCAATAATTTTTTGCCGCTTTATTTGTCAATTTGTTGAAATTTGAAACTCCTCCTAGCTCCCTCTTTGGTAAAGAGGGGGAACTGTTGCCTCCCTTCTCTTTTGGAAAGAGAAGGGCAGGGGATGAGTTAGAAAAAAAATAAATTTCATTTTTTATATTTAATTCAAGTTTTGAGTGTTGGTTTTTATTTGGTGGGAACTCCCCCTAACCCCCTCTTTGGTAAAGAGGG
>CAZUGB010000098.1:0-11947 GCA_964619925.1 uncultured Candidatus Cloacimonadota bacterium | reverse complement strand
TTTTTTATCCCTTATGATTATTTCCTTTTCTATATAGAAGGGGACTATCAGAAAAGTAAGTTCCTATAAATAATTCCGTCATCCGGAACCGATAACGGAATAATATACCGGATAAATTTATTTTTTCCAAGTAAGAAAATTGACTTATTTGAAGTTGTAAGTTCATAACTTATTGCGATATAAAAAGATAAGTTGAGAGGGGTAATGTTTTTATTATTCGGTTTAAATAAATTTAAAATAAAATTAAACTTCATTTCATTACCCTCCAGTCGAAAGTTATACTCCAATAGAATTTTCATTTCTTTTTTGTCAAATTTTTTTTTCCGGATTATTCAAAAAATGGAGACCTTTTATTCTCACATTGTAATTATAAATTTTAGGCGGCATACCTTTTTTTATAAATTATTGAGGATATTTTGTTTTTTTACCGATATTAACTTTATTGGGTTTTGACTCGGATGTTTTGTGGTATCAGCCTTTTTTAAAATAAGTTTCTTGACGGTAAATATCTTTAAAATTTATTAGCAAAAATGATATGATATAAATAACTGGTTAATAAATAAAAAGATAGGAGAAAATTATGAAATTAGTTCTTATCGGTATTCAGGGTAGCGGAAAAGGAACGCAAGCGGGAATTTTATCATCAAAATATGGGATTAAGCATATTAACGTAGGCGAAATTTTTAGAAATAATATCAAAAACGAAACGGAAATAGGGAAAAAAATCAAAGAATATGTAAACAACGGCAAGCTTGTTCCCGACGAAATTGTTATCCAAATGGTTAAAGAAGTTTTGGACGAAAATGAAAATTTCATTCTGGACGGTTTTCCCAGAAATATTAATCAAGCGGAATTTTTGGTATCCAATTATCACATTGATAAAGTGGTTAATCTTTTATTACCCGATGAAATATCCAAAAAAAGATTATTAGCCAGAAGAGTTTGCGAAAATTGTAAGGCGGACTACAATCTGATTTACAAACCACCCAAAAAAGAAGGCATATGTGATATTTGCGGCGGAAAGCTCATTCGCAGAAAGGATGATACCGAAGAGGCTATTCAAAAACGATTGGATGCTTTTCACAAAGAAACCTCACCCGTTATCGACTTCTTTAAGAAAAAAAATCTGGTTGTGGATATCGACGCAAACCAAACAATTGAACAAATAGAAAAGGAAATTGTACAAAAGGTCGGTTTGAAATAATTTAATAAAATGAAAAAGAAATATTTCCGTACTTTTAGATCCGTTTTATTGATAGTATTATCTATCTTTGCCTTTTTCAATTTATTGATTCACATCACAAAAGGCGGTTCAAGAGATTTTTTAATCGCTCTCACGAATATATCCGCAATATTGCTTTATGTTGACGTGATTTTGGCATTGATAAACAGGGAAAATCTATTGAATAATTTCATCTTCTATCTTATTGACCTTGTTTTTATCGCAACGTTGGTTCTAATGAAAGGTACGGAGAATTTTTTTCAGTTTTATCTTTTGGGAAGACAAAGCGTATTGGTGATAAAGCATCTGTTTTCACAATCTACCAAAACCACATCGCTGATAAATGATTTAGCAAAAAATCCCCCGATTTTTTTAATGTTAAGTTTTATATTAACCATTTTTGTGGGAACACTTCTTTTGTTATTACCCCAAGCCACAAATCCGCAGTCGGGAGAAACCAGTCTTTTGGGAGCTTTGTTCACAGCCACTTCGGCTACATGCGTTACGGGTTTGATAGTTTATGACACGGGAACGCATTTTACACTTTTCGGACAGCTGATAATACTTTTGCTCATTCAAATAGGCGGTTTGGGAATAATGACAATTTCAAGTGCTTTGGCTTTGATTATGGGACAAAAACTATCGGTTCGCAGCGAATCATTGATTCAAAATGTGGTAGGCGAATCCAACAAAGTGGATATGATTGCTCTTGTAAAAAATATCCTTTTGATGACCGTTTTCTTTGAGATATTAGGCTCGTTGTATCTTTTTTTTACATTTCGCGGTTTCCATTGGGATTCTTCAAAATCGGTATATCACGCGGTGTTTCATTCGGTATCGGCGTTTTGTAATGCAGGATTTAGTTTATATCCGGACAGTTTGATGGAATTTAAAACTAATTTTAATATCAATTTTGTTATTACCACATTGATCATTTTAGGCGGAATAGGTTTTCCGGTGATTAATAACATAAAAAATAATTTTAAGCGTAAATTCAAATTTTCGCGGCTAACATTACATACCAAGGTGGTTTTGATTACCACATTGATTTTGATAATTTTAGGGACGGTAGCATTCTTTTTTAGTGAATATAACGGACTTATGAACGGATATAGTTTAAAAGACAGGATTTATGCATCTTATTTTCAATCGGTAACAACAAGAACAGCCGGTTTTAATACGATAGATACGGCAAGATTGAGCAAGGCATCGGTTTTTATGTCTATTATTCTAATGTTCATTGGTGCATCGCCGGGTTCTACCGGAGGTGGTATAAAAACAACCACATTTGCCATTATCGTGCTATCGGTTTTGGCTCTTATCAGCGGAAATAGGGATGTGAACGTTTTTCGAAAGAAGATTGACGAAGACACAATAAAAAGGGTTATGGCACTAATTTCCATATCGATTTTCATTCTCTCGGTTTTGATTTTTATCTTGTTAATTACGGAAAAATTTTCTTTCGATCAGGTGATTTTTGAGGCTTTTTCAGCATTCGGAACAGTGGGTTTATCTATGGGAATAACGGCCAAGCTCACAGGAATCGGGAAATTGATTATCATTATTTTGATGTATATGGGACGAGTGGGACCGCTTACATTGATTTTTGCACTATCGGAAAGAAATCCTAAAATAAATTATCAATACATTGAAGAAAAAATAAATATCGGATAGGTGAAATATGGGAAGATATGCAGTGATAGGATTGGGAAAATTCGGCATTACCGTGGCTACTACGCTTTACGAAAACGGAGCGGAAGTTATTGCAATAGATAATGACAAAGAAAAAATCGAAGAAATTTCGGGATATGTAACTACCGCCATCCAAATGAATAGCACGAACGAAAGAGCCTTAAAGCAAAATAAAATACAAGATATGGATGCGGTTATCATAGCTATCGGTGATAATTTGGAAGTAAATGTGCTAACCAGCGCTATTTTAAAGAAAATAGGCGTTTCAAATATTTATGCAAAGGTAAATAGTAAAATCCACGCCAGAATATTGGAGCTAATAGGTATTAAAAATATTATCTTTCCCGAAGAACAAATCGGCGTCCAACTGGCAAATTCCATTCTTTCCAAAGGTGTATTGGATTATGTAAAATTATCCAGCGGACATACGGTTATCGAAATGGAAGTTCCCAAAAGCTGGGTGGGAAAATCTCTGCTCGAATTGGCTTTGCCTTCCAAAAAAGGTGTGAATATAGTGTCTATCACTTCCAAAATATTGGATGTTACCGAAGAGGGAGAAAATCGCATTAGAACGGTGGTAAACGATATGCCCGGCGCAAATGACGTCCTAAAAGAAAACGATGTGCTTCTTATCATAGGAGCAAAAGATAAAATAAATAATCTTATAAGCGAAACTTCAAAGGAATAAAGAAGGTAAAAAATGAAAATTTCCATTTCAAATAAAATAAGATGGTATATTGCATTATTGTTTTTTCTTACGATTTTGCAAGGCGGTATTATCTTAAAAATTATTCATAACTCGGTAATTCCTTCCGAATTGAAACAGAATATTCAAAACACCGTTTTTATCATTTCTTTTATAGAATTTATTATGGTTTTGATATTTTTCTTTTATATCCCGGGTTTTATAAAAAAATCATTTTCGGCAATCAGAAAAATATTACATACCATAGAACAGGGTAATTATATGCTTTCTTCCGAAGAAATATCTTACACAAAAATTTCCGAAATAGATAGTATCATATACGAATTAACCAAAATGCTAAAAGCCATACGAGAATTTGATACGCTAAAAAAAGAAAAAATTGTCGAGCATCACAACAGGATAAAAGGTATTTTGCGTTTGAGCAAAGACGGTTTTTTGATTTTGGATTTAAAGGGTAATATCATCTATATGAACGACATAGTTTCAGACATCTTTCCTTCGATTTCCGAAAACAGCAATATGTTGGAAACCAATTTTCCGCCGGAGATAGAAAATAATATCAAAAGATATATTATCAACGTGTTCAAAGAGCAGACAAATATAAAATCAAACCAATTTTACGTGCCTTCGCTCAAAAGACATATCACATTGGAAAGCGTATTGGTTAGAAATTCGGAAGGTAAAGTAAGCGGTGCGGTGATAGCACTTACAAATTTAGAGAAAAAGGAAAAGTGAAAGAACATTTTGTAATAAAATATGACAAACGGGAAAAAATACGAATAGATAAATTTTTGTCCGGCATAGAAATAGAAAAATTATTGTCTCGTTCTTTTATAGATAAATTAATATCAAACGGCAATATCAGAGTAAATTCAAAAGAATGCAAAAAAAATTATAAACTTTCGTTTGGTGATTTGATAGAAATAGACCTTCCGCAAGAACCCAAAACGGATATAGAACCTTTGCAAATGAACTTGGATATTGTGTATGAAGACGAATATTTTATAATTGTAAATAAACCCGCCGGACTAACGGTACATCCCGCCCCCGGTCATTATAACGACACTTTGGTAAATGCCCTTGTTTATAATTTCAAGGATAAATTATCAAGCGGATACAACGATATGCGTCCGGGTATTGTGCATAGATTGGACAAAGATACTTCCGGGTTGATTATAGTGGCAAAAAACGATAAGATTCATCTTTTGCTTTCCAAAATGTTTCAAGAAAGAAAAATCGAAAAAAAATACCTTGCCATAACAATTAATCATCCGCCCAAAGACAAAGGCACAATAAAAACGTTTTTGAATAGAGACAAGAGAGATAGAAAAAGATTTGCGGTTTCAAAAGAAGGCAAATCCGCAATAACGCATTACAAACTTATCGAACGGTTTGAATATTTTTCTCTAATCGAACTGGTTTTGGAGACCGGACGAACTCATCAAATCAGGATTCATCTAAAACATATCAATTGCCCGATTCTCGGAGATGAGGTTTATTCAAGCGTAAAAACGATACTTAGCTTTCTACCGCAAAATTTCCATAAAAAAATGAAATTACTTTTGAAAAATCATTTGAAAAGACAGGCTTTACATTCTTATAAATTGAATTTTGTACATCCGATAACAGGAGAAAATATTTCGGTAAAAAGTGAATTGCCAAAAGATATGAAATTTGTGTTGGAATGGATAAAAAAGGTGGAAAATGAAAATTGAAAAGGAGGATAAGATGTCACAGCTAATAGGATATTATTTTTTTAAATCCTTTTATATAGCCGGTTTTTCCTATTATGAAGGAGCTTTTGTTTTTGACGAATTAAAAATAGGCACAAAACTTGAAATAGCTTTGGACGATTCTAATGAATATGATAAAAATGCCGTGCAAATTTCTTACAAAGGCAAAAAATTAGGTTACATCCCGCGTGAAACAAATCAAGAGGTAGCTACCTTGTTGCAAGCCGGTTATAATGACATATTTATGCCTATTATCCAACAAATTGCTCCGCATAGCCATCCCGAAAAACAGGTAAAAGTGGGATTATTTATTTTGCCAAAAGAAAAAGATTTACCAGTTCTTTAATTCCAGCTCCGTAAACAATGATTCATATTTCTTAAAAGCTAACTTTTGATATTTTTTTACACTTTCTTGAAATTTGAACCAGTCCGAATTTTGATAATTTTCTTTGAAGATCAATTTGTCCTTTATCGGGTCAAAGGCAAATTTTCTGTCATCTAAAAATCTGACCTTTTGAATAATTGCTTCGTTAAACCATTTTGAGGGGTCATAATCGGAAGAAGCGCCTTCTTCTTCCAAAAGAGCTTTGTATTTTTCTATACGTTCTTTTATTTGCTTATCCACCTTGTGCAATTCCATTTCGTCAATTTCTTCCGAAAGTATTTTGTTCAGATTTTTTTTAACGCTACCCCAATTGTTTGTTCCCGAAGTTAAGAAAAGAAAATTGTTGTATAATAATTTTGCCGCTTTTAATACGCGGTTTTTATTACTAATGTTCATATTTTCATCAATTAATCTGGGATCGACCCAATTAAGATTGGGAATATCCGGTTTATAGAGAGCATCGGCATGTCCGATATTGGGAGTGAGTGTTTGCCAAACACCTTTCATAGCGTTTATTTCGTCAAACGTTCCGGTAAAATTTTGATGCGAATAGGTATCCGCAAGCATATGAGAAGCAATTCCCACCAAATAAAGATTGGTTACATCCGCCAGCGACATAAAAACTTCTACGGCGTGCGTGCTTCCGGGTGTTGTTATCATAAGATGCATCTTACCGTCTCTGCGTCTTGCGTAGTAATAGGAAGGATCTCCCGGGGAAAAGTGGAATAAAACATAAATTCGAAGAAGTTCCTTTTTGGGTTTGGTGATGTCTCTTGTTTGAGAAATATAATTGTGGTATTCTTCTTTTTTATCCGGAGTTTGAATAAAAAATTGTTCTATATTATCATCTACATATTGAGACGAATAAGCAATCGTTTCGGCTTCTTCGGGACTAAAACCCGCATTAATAGCCAAATATTTGGTAATGTAATAATGGAATTCAATATTCATTTTTTAGCCCTTGTATCTTAATTTTATTTACATGTTAATATTTTATTTGTTCGGATGTTTGTCAAATATTTATTTTATTATTTGCAAAAAAGTGATAACTACCCCCTATCAATTTATCCGATTTTAGCTATATATTTTTTTCGTTTTTAGTATAAAAAGTTTTAAAGCTCACTGTAAATTTTTATTATTTCCGCCTCTTTAACTTTTATCGGATTGATTAACATATTTTTACTCGACATTACCTGATTTAGATATTTATCAATAAATTTGTCATCTATTTTCGCCTCTACTTTCATATCAAATGAATCAAGCCATACGAAAAAATCCGATTTATTTATTTTGAGATAAGCAAATAATTCGTCCAATTCCTTTTTTACAGCAGGATAAAAAAGTTGCATGATTTGTTTCATTACAACGCCGTTTGCAAGACCGTGAGTAATTCCGAATTCCGTAGTTAGCGGATAGCCTATTGCGTGTTGCAAAGTTGTTCCAGTTTGTGCTATTACCATTCCGCCGTACAATGATGCAAGTTGCAGGTTTTCTCGATATTCCAAATTATTCGGCTCGGATAGAGCGCTTTTCAGATTATTTATAATGAGCTCCACACCCTTGAAAATATATGGATAATTTATTTTGTTTCTGCGTGTGGAATAAATTCCCTCCAAAAGATGACTTAAAGCGTCAATTGCGGTATCGCGCGTGCTTGAAAGGGAAAGAGTTCGGGTATATGCAGGATCCAAAAATGAGATTTTGGGAAAGATATAAGGGGTGGCAAAACCGGCTTTTTTATTAATCTTTTTATCGGAGATAACGCTAAAAGGAGTAACTTCGGTTCCGGTGCCGGAAGTGGTGGGTATTGCCACAATCGGATAAGCCGAATGTATGTTTTTGGGATTAAAAAATTCTTTGTCTTTAAAGTTGTTTTTGGAAATTACGGAAATAGCTTTTGCCGCATCAATGGGACTTCCGCCGCCTATTCCGATTATAAAATCGCAATTTGTAGCTTTAAAAAGCTCTACACCTTCATAAACCGTGCTTATTTCGGGATTTTCTTTAATTTTATTATAAATCACATATTTTTTATTCAATTTTTCCAAAATCGATAAAATGTTGGCTAATGCACCGCTTTTTATTGCAGAGTGTTTTCCCGTAACAATAAAAGCCTTTTTGCCCAAATTCTCTATCTTTTCACCGTTTTGCTTTAAAGAATCTTTTCCAAAATAAAACTCCACAGGCATAAAGTATCTTAACATTACTATTTTCCCCCAATTTCCATATCTTTATATAAAAGTAATTCTTTTTCGGAATTTAACCAACAATATTTTACTTTCCCGATGAAAATAATATGATCACCGGAAGTTATTTGTGATACGGTTTCGCACTCAAAATTTGCTACCGCATTTTTAAAAATCGGAAGTTTTTTGTATTTACCCGAAAAATAATTTTCATCCGTTTTTTCAAGTTTGTTTGTGTCTTTTCCGCTTGTATTTCCCGATATTACCGCAAATTCTCTCATCTCTTTCGACGGTAGGCAGATATTAAAGTATCTGTATTTTTCCATACATTGATAAGAATAACGTGTTTTTCCTATCGAAACGGCAAACATCGGCGGTTTAAGGGATGTTCGCATAAACCATTCTACGGTTATCAGGTTAATTTTGTTATCGCACATAGAAGATATTACGGCTATTTTGGCAGGATGTTTAATAAATTTTTTTGCGGTATCAAAATCAACTTGTTTAATCATTTAAATATCTTTTCTTATCCTTTTGGTAAAATAGATAATCCCTTCAAATTCTTTGTAATTCATCTTTTTAAAAAGTTGTTCCGAAGGTTTATTCCAGCCTTCTACCAAAGCGGCGTAAATACCGATACCCTGCTGTTTTAGAAATTCTTCGGCTTTTGTTATTAATTTTGCGGCAATACCTTTGTGTCTGAAATCGGGATGTACGGAAAGACGATTAATCCAGCCTTTTCTACCGTTATGACTTGCTATGATGCTACCGATTATTTTGCCGTTATATTCCGCTAAAATAAAGCTATTGGTAGGATATGATAATTGTTTTTTGATATTTTCTTTGGTGTCTCGTCCGTTTGGCTTGTATGGCAAATTTGCCGATTCCCAAAGTGAAATAAGATTTTCATAATCGTCAATTGTCATTTGTCTAAAGATTACTTTGTTCATTAATAGCCCCTTGCTAAAATTTGAATAAGGATAATCTTGATAAAACAAAAATGGTGGCAGGACCCAGACTTGAACTGGGGACACAAGGCTTTTCAGGCCTCTGCTCTACCGACTGAGCTATCCCGCCACACGATTTGAGCTAAGAAATTTTTCGGTGTGTTTCTGTCAAATAAAAAAAATAACTTTGCCGAATTATTTTGCCTTTTCTATTCCCCGATAATTTTTACAAGCACTCTTTTTCTTCTTTTGCCGTCAAATTCTCCGTAAAAAATTTGTTCCCAAGGACCAAAATCCAATTGTCCGTTAGTAACGGCAACCACAACTTCACGTCCCATAATAGAGCGTTTCAAATGAGCATCGGCATTGTCTTCAAATCCATTATGACGATATTGTGAATAGGGTTTTTCGGGTGCAAGTTTTTCCAACCACTGTTCAAAATCATAATGCAATCCGCTTTCATCGTCATTAATAAATACGCTTGCCGTAATATGCATGGCGTTTACCAAACACAAACCTTCTTTGATGCCGCTTTCTTTTAAACATTCCTCCACGGTTTTGGTGATGTTTACCAACATACGTCTTTTGGGAATATTAAACCAAAGCTCTTTGCGATATGATTTCATAAATCACCTCTTGTTTATTTGGAATTTTTATTTCTCACATAAATTAACTTTGATCTGCCGTTCGGACTTTCCCGCTGTTCTATTTCAAATTGTTTTATGGATTTGATAAGTGGCGTTAATTTTTGAAATCCGTAGTTTCTTGAGTCGAAATTGGGTTGTTTTTTTTGTAAAAGATTACCCACATCGCCCAAAAATGCCCAACCGTCGTCGTCCGCCAAGTCGGAAATAGTGGAAGAGATTAATTTGATAACTTTTGGTGTGATTTTATCATAGGATGATTTTGTTTTGGATTTGTTTTTGGATGTGGAGTTTTCTTCCTGATGATCTTTTAGAATTTCGATATAAATAAATTTATCGCAAGCCGCAATAAAGGGTTCGGGGGTTTTTTTCTCGCCAATTCCGATAACTATTTTACCTGCTTCGCGTAATCTTGTGGCAAGTCTTGTGAAATCGCTATCACTTGATACAAGGCAAAATCCGTCCACCTTTCCCGAATATAAAATATCCATTGCGTCTATTATCATTGCGGAGTCGGTGGAATTTTTTCCTACGGTGTATGCGTACTGCTGAATGGGGATAATGGCGTTTTTTAAAAGGATATTTTTCCATTTTGCCAGGTTTGGTTTTGTCCAATCGCCATAGATTCTTTTTATTGTGGGTGTTCCGTATTTTGCAATTTCTTCCATCATTTCTTTGATGTATGCCGAGGGTATGTTGTCACCGTCTATTAATACGGCTAATTTGTTTTCCATATATTCTTAATCTCCCTTTTTATTTTGAATTATGTTAGAACAAATAATATCCCATATTTGTGTAAAGAAAAATTTCTTATGACAAATTATATTGAATGAAAAAGAATAATCGAAACAAAAAAAACCTCACTCCGCAGTGGAATGAGGTTATTTATCTTATCGCATTAATCGGGTTATTTTGAACTACGTAGGTTTTTTAATAATTCTTTTAGGGTTAGATGTGTGATTTTGTTTGGTTGTTTACTTATCCTTTTTAAATACCCGATTTGTTTACCGCTCAAATTTAGCGTTGCTTCCACTTTGTAGAACATATTGGAACTGTATTGTGCCACATATCTGTGTGTATAAGTCAAATCGGTGGTGAAGCCCAAAAAGAAATAATTATCATCGTTTGTTCCCGGGTTTTCGCTGAACAAAACCAAATAGCCGTCCGGAGTGATAGGTGAATTGTAAATGTTTTGCGTTACTGCATCCCAAGTAATGATTGCATCGGGATAAACAATATTTACGCTAACATTTTCCGGCGGTTTGGGGGGAGCATATTGACACACACCGGTAAGTTTTATTGTGAGATTCGGATAATTTTCCGACGTGTTTGTTATTAAAATATGATCTGTATAGTTTCCTACGGCGGAGGGGTAAAAATTAACCGTTATTGTATCCGATTCACCGGGTAGAATGGGTGTTCCCGTATTTTGATAAGCGTAATTAAACACACCCGTGGAATCCGTAAAACTCAAGCTGTCTATCGTAAAAGCTTTTGTTCCTATATTTTGGATAACAATCAGCGAGTCCCCGCTGTGGTCTGTAAGATATACGGTGCCGAAATTAATACCCAAAGAATCCGGTGTGGAAAGCATAGGATGTCCCGTAACACTGATATAATCGGTTCTTGTTTTTGATGTTTGATTGTAATTATCCTGCACGGTAAGTGTTACCGAATAATTTCCGTCATAATTATAAGTATGTTGGGGGTTTTGCTCCGTGGAGGTGCTACCGTCACCGAATTGCCAATAGTAGCTTTGTATATCACCGGAGGAATTATCGGTGAATTGAACCGATAAAGGCGCTTCTCCCGAAAGAGGTGTAGCCGTAAAATCCGCCTCGAAATTATATCCCGTTCCGCTTACGGGATATGAATATGTGGGTGAGTAATTGGGATCGTTGGTTAAGAATATTAAGTATCCGTTTGTTTCTTCCGGTGCAATAGGCGAAAAACTAACGTTTACAATTTGACTGCCTAAATATGGCAGTGTAAAACTAACATCCTTTGTAGGTAAAGATACCGAAAATTTATCCGTGGAAGGCAGAATATTATTTACCTCCAAATCCTGTTGTCCGTAATTATACACCGTAATTTGCAATGTTGCCGTATGGTTTATTCCCGTATTACCAAAATCAAGCGAATCAGGGGTAATATATAAATGAGGATTGGGATCTATGGAAACCGAAATATAATTTGTTTTTATTTCTTGCTCTGTATGATTGCTATCCGATACGGTTAGAGATACGGTATAATTTCCTTGATTATAGTATGTATAAGTGGGATTTTGTAAATATGAATCAATTATACCGTCATTATCAAAATCCCATTGCCATGATGTAATGGAAGATGACGGAGATGATGATAAATCTGTAAATTGAACCTTAAGAGGTAAATATCCTGAGGTTGTATCCGCAATAAAATCAGCATAAAAT
>CAZUGB010000097.1:0-12964 GCA_964619925.1 uncultured Candidatus Cloacimonadota bacterium | reverse complement strand
AGAATGACGGACAATGGGAATGGAATATTTCCGATAATCAGCCGATAGCAGATAATTATCTTATAAAAATATCTTCCGTTGACAGTTTGAACCTTGAAGATACTTCCGATGATACTTTTTCAATAATAGAACCTATCCCCTATACTCCTTATTCGATTTATGAAATACAAAATTCATCCGACGGACCTTCTCCACATAACGGAGAACGAATAATTACATCGGGTGTGGTTACGGCAATTTTTAATAGCACATATTTTATACAAGACGGCGAAGGTGCTTGGAACGGTATTTGTGTTTATGATACAAACACCGAAATAGCTATCGGAGACAAAATTTCACTTAAAGCTATCGTTCAGGAATATAATGACAAAACCGAACTTACCGAAGTTTCCGATTTGGAAATTTTAGGGCAATATCCTTTACCTGAACCCACTTTGATAACTACGGCGGAATTATCTTCAATGGAAGAATATGAAGGTGTACTGGTAAGAATTGCCAATGCAACGGTTACAGATGATAGCCTTGGATACGGTGAATGGGAAATAACGGATGATAGCGGTACGGGATGTAGAGTTGACGATTTGGGAGAATATACTTATATCCCCGTTGATAATGATATAATTCACCAAATTGTAGGCGTGGTGGAATATTCATACGGAAATTACAAATTAGAACCAAGAACTGACAGCGATATAGATTTAATCGGTTTGGAAATACTACCATTCTCTTTGGTATTTGATGATTATGACGAAATTACGGGATTGGATTTTACAATTTACAATTTCGCCGATAGCACTATCACTATCAACGCCATTCAAACCGAAGGAATGTTTGACGATGCGGATTGCGTTTGGAGTATAATTACGGATAACATCACTTTACCCTACCTATTAAACTCTAATAGCTCTGTTTCTTTTACCGTTATGGTGGGAATACCTGTAAACAAAACCGGTTACATCTCTTCGGAAATACCCATTGAAACAACAGCAGGAAATTTTACGGAAAAAATCTATGTAAATTCATCTCTCTTAAATACCGAAAATCAAGATGTTATCTCTCCGCAACAAAGCATTCAAATGAACATCTATCCCAATCCTTTTGTCTTTTCAAATTCAAAATCAATTATTAAAATCAAATATATATTGCCTACCGAACAAAAAATTACCCTATCGATATATAATCTGAAAGGACAATTGGTAAAAAATCTTTATTCGGGTCTTCAAAATGCCGGTACTTATGTTTTCAATTGGGATATATCTGATAATAAAATCGCTAGCGGTATTTATCTTGTGAGATTAAAAACAAAAAATAGTGCAACATTTAAAAAAATCGTTTCAATTAAATAAACTATCTTTTTAAAAAATGAAAGCCGCTTGAAAAACAAGCGGCTTTTTTTATGGGAGGCTATTTGAGCATAAGCATTTTCTTTATTCGAACTTTATCTTTTGACACCAATTTATAAAAATAAACACCCGAAGAAACAGGTTTCCCGTTGTTATTAACACCATTCCAAATATATGTATGATAACCTTTTGAAAGATTATCATTAACTATTGTTTTTACTTTTTCACCCTTCAAATTGTAAATCGTTAAATTGGTTTTCCCATTTTCATTAATATAAAATGAGAGTTTTGTTTCCGGATTAAAGGGATTGGGATAATTTTGCAATAATACAATTTTGGAAACAATCACATCATTATGTGAATCGCTATATTCCGAATGATAATAAACAAAATTACTGTATTCGCTTTCAACATTGTTTTTCACGGTTGTAACAACCCAATAGTAATCGTTAATTTCTTCAAATGTTCCTTCGTAATAATGATTTCCCGTATTAGATATTAAAGAATAATTTTCTTGGTCTCCTAATTTTTTATAAACATTAAAAGAAACATCGTCATCTTCATTATAATTCCAAGTCAATTTATATGCGGCATCACCCAAATCTTCCACGCTTAACTGTGTAGGCGGTACTACGTTATCAATAGTCGAAGTTATGGCAATATCGTCAATATACCAACCTTCCGAACTAACCGCTCCGTCCGAACCGAATACAAATCTGAATTTTACATTGCCTTCAAAACCTTGTAAGCTAAAAAATTCTTTTTGCCAATTTATATTACCGCTAAAAAGCCCTGTGCCGTTTGAAAAAGGCGGGTTATTATTTCCTATTGATGTATATGGATAGCCGTTTATGGGAATCAGTGTTTGCCAAGAACCGTTAAAATAAATCTCCACCAAACCTCCGTCGTAACAATTTCCCTCTTGTTGAGATGTTTCTGCCGACATCTTATGATAAAATGTAAGAAAATTACTATTTTGAACATAAATTTCCGGCGACTCCAAAGCACATTTCAAATTGTTAAAGTAATTCTGTCCTCCGTTGCTACCCATTTTCCAAGAATGACTTGATGAATGATAATTGCTTTCGCTAATATGCCATTGGTCCACATTTTGATTTATGGAATAATGCGTCCATTCTCCGATACCGTTTTCCACCGTTTCCAAATATCCTATTTTTAACGGAATTTGGTCAACGTTATAATAACCCAAACTATCGGACATTTCCACCGTTAAATATGTTTGATAAATATCGGGACAATCTTCTGAAATATCAAAGGATATTGCCTCTGAAAACGCTATACTTTCGCCGGGTAGAATCTGTTCTTCGGAAATTAAATTGTTGTTTAAAGTAATATGCTCGTCATTACACAAAACTTTTACACTTGGTTTATACGCCAAACCTTCTCCCGAATTATTTATAGTAACGTTCAGCACACCGCTATCTCCGGGAATTAAATATGATGATTGTTCGGAAGCATAGCTGTATGTTTCCAAATTTAAAACAGGTGATTTTATTTGTAATATTTTCACTGCATCCCATTCTCCTTGTGTCGCAGTCATATGAACATTTAACATAATTTGACCGCTTGAAGGACATAATCCTGAAATATCAATAATAATCGGTTCAGTGTTTTGCGATTGTGTACCGGCGGGAATCTCACCTATACCGGCGGAAGCATTTACAATTGAATAATATTCATCACTATTATTTAAAGATATAAAAACATCCGATGCATCTACCGTTCCGAAATTTTTTACCGTAAAATACAAACCTAATCTTTCTCCATGATCCGCTACATTATTTGCCACACCGATTATTTCGCTAAAATTCATCTCAACGGGTGATAAAAAAGCCGTATCATTTGGTACCACATTAACCGTTCCTACATATTTATTTTTGTTATGATCGGTGATTACTACGGTTAATTGGCAGATTTCATCAATTGCCGAATTAAAAACAATATCAACAATTGCACTTTGATTGGAATCAACCCTGCCTATTAGTTCACCGTTTTTCAAAACCGATATTCTGGCGTTTGTCTCCGACATAATCAATTCCATACTTGTTGAACCAATGTCTATGGTCTCAGGCAAAGAAACCATTTCAAAATCTTGCGGCACATCCGTCCAAATATCCATGGAAGGATCTCCGAAGAGGTTTGTTTCGAATGCCGACCATCTCATTAGCATATTGTTCATTATCAACATAACATCTTTTTCTTTTGCAAAAGAATTTGTTCTTCCTATTATCGTGATATTATCATCAAAAATGGTATTAAAAAATTGTCTGTCGTAGTATTGAGACGAACTATTTGTTGCTCCGGGTGAATACCAACCGTATCTGGAATTTGCTATTGCCGCCACTTCACCTGTTTCCAAATCAGTAATATTTTCGGCAAAGCAATCATCTTGCAGGTAATAACCGTTCCAAATCCAATTGTCAAAGGAACCGTTGTAGCAACCTTGTGAATAACCGATTACATAACTTCTTGTTTCTCCGTCGTTCGTAAAATTTTGAACCGTCAAATCGGTATTTTCCATTTTCATATTATAAGAAGGACTGGAATGCCCCAAATGATTTAACAAATGCACGCCCTGATTATTAAATTGACTAAATACGTTATTCTTATTCCAATCGGCATCTCTTTCATAAAATTTTGTTATTTCGTATGATATCGGAAGCGGAACGGTATGATAGCCGTTGTTATCGCTACCATCTGCTATTTCATCTTTATAATTACCTCCGTATGTAGGTGTGTCGTCCAATATCTCGCCAAGCATCAAAGCCTTTTTTATATCTGCATTCACAGGCTGATTTTCATACTTTATTATTTTATTTGTAAAATTTAATACTTCTTGAGGTTGGTCGGCACATATTCTACCCACGGATATTTCCGAATAAAAATCTATTTCTCCGTTCTCACCCCAATCGGAATCGTTATCGTTATTCCAAGTACCGTCCAAATTCGAATAATACATATCGGAAGGTAAG
The DNA here is from genome assembly GCA_964619925.1 of uncultured Candidatus Cloacimonadota bacterium. Classification (GTDB taxonomy): domain Bacteria; phylum Cloacimonadota; class Cloacimonadia; order Cloacimonadales; family TCS61; genus CAZUGB01. Next base: position 8,628 of record CAZUGB010000097.1, on the reverse strand, counting down.
TTGTGTTCGTCATAATCGGAACTGCCGATGATAACCGTTAATCCTCGTGCGGGAACAATATTTTGAGATGTATTGCCTCCATCGGCATCACCGCCCAAAATCACATATTTAATATCATAATTTTGATAATAATCTATGATACAATTTCTTATCTTCTCCTGATTATCCCTACCGTCATAATTGTTATATATATCCTGCACGGTTCTGGTAACCGTTATAAACCCTATCGAATTTTTATATGCGATAAAATTATCGAACGACGAAAGCAATGATTGCCCCGTTATCAACAAAATATCTATGGAATTATCTCTATCTTTGCTATCTTTTTTCGGATAGTATCTACTATAATCTTGCTCGTTTATTACAATTTTTTTTATTCTGTTTTTAATTTGTTCGTTTTCTTTATAAAGTGCTTTGGCGTTATAACTATCTTTTTCGGTAATAACTTCAAGTTTGATATTTTTAATCGGTAGGATTTTATTTTCGGAAGGCATATATTTGATAGGTACAATATCAATAGATGCAATCGAATGCCCCGCCAAATAACCGGTGAGATAATTCATTACATTTGAGTTTGGATAATTATGTAAGGAATAAATTCCTTCATCGGGGAACGGTTTGTAATCTTTGCTCGCAGGCTTTGATATGGGAAATTGTTTTGAAGCTGGTTGAATTGTAACATTTTCAATGGTTTTATAATATTCTATGGATTTTATTTTAACATCTTTTATTTTTTCACCGTTCGGCAATAAAATATTCACATCATAATGTGGCAACAAAGGATAATTTTCTTGTGCATGATTGATACAATTTTTGTATAAGACTTTCACATATTTTCCACTTTTTTCCAAATTCGGTTGTTCAAATTGAAAAGAATACGGAAGAGTTTTACCAACCAATAATCCGACGATAAAAACTATCATAAGTAATAGCAAAAAGGCTTTTTTCATTATTTCCCCTTATAAATTTTTACTCTTATGATGCAATAATCGAGCCAATAATTGAATAAAAAAAAGACCGCCTTGATAATCTCAAAACGGTCTTTTAAAATTGTACGAACAAAAATATTAATTGGATGATCTTCTTATAAATGCAGGAACATCATTATATTCTTTTCTGTTAAAACTGCGTGGCTTTCTTGGTACACTGTCTTTAATTTTTTGAATGGTTTTCTTAATATCTTCATCCGGTTTTGTATTGCTTTTCAATTCCAAAACATCTTGAAGTTGAGCAGTAGAATATTTTAATCCTGTGGCAATGAGAGTAACCTTAATTTTTCCTTCCAAATCATCGTCAAAAACCAATCCGGAAATTATATCTCCGTCTTCGCCCGCTTTTTTAACTATAAGTTCGTTTATTGTACTGTATTCTTCCATTTTAAAATCTTTTCCTGCGGAAACATTTATTAATAATCCTTTCGCATCGGCTAATTCCAAGTCGGAAAGCAACGGGTTTTTCATAGCACTTTCCGCCGCTTTTACGGCTCTGTTATCACCTTCGCCAAATCCTATTCCCATTAACGCATATCCCCTATTTTGCATAATCGTTTTTACGTCTGCAAAATCCACATTTATAAATCCTGTGTTCTTAATAATATCAGATATCGCTTTGGCTCCTTCGTATAGGATTTTATCGGCTGTTTTGAATACATCAACGATAGTTTCTTTGGAATAAATTTCTTGCAGTTTCATATTGGGAACGATAATCAGAGTATCCACAGCTTCACGTAATTTTTCAATACCTTTTTTGGCATAAATCATTTTTTTCTTTCCATCAAAACTAAAAGGCGTATTCACTATTCCTACCGTAAGAATACCCATTTCTTTTGCCACGGCAGAAATAATCGGTGCCGCACCGGTACCCGTTCCGCCGCCCATTCCTGCAACAATAAACGCCAAATCCGCTCCTTCGAGCATATGTTTGATTTCTTCTTTTGATTCTTCGGCGGACTTACGACCTATATCGGGATTTGCACCTGCTCCGAAACCGTTTGTTATCTTCTTTCCGATTTGTAACTTATTTTTTGCTTTTGACTTTTGCAAATCTTTTATATCCGTATTAACCGCCCAAAATTCCACATCTTCATGACCCAATTCAATCATAGTGTTTATAGCATTGCCACCTGCTCCGCCAATTCCGATTGCTTTCAGATTGGTTTCCAATTTGGCTTCATTGGCATTAGCATCTATTTCTAACATTGTTCCTCCTTATTCGGCAAAAAAATCTTTTATCATTTTTATAATTTTATTAAAAAATCCTACAATACTTTTATTGGAAGTATATTTTTTATCAACCAGTTCTTTGTCTTTTAGCAAATTGTACACATAATACAAAATCCCAATGCTTGTGGCATATTTGGGATGATTTAGATTATCGATAGACCCTTTCAACTTTTCCGTGTCGGGATACCCGATTTTGGTGGACATATTAAAAACTTCTTCGGCTAAAAATTCAATGTTTTTCAGCAATGAAGTACCGCCTGTAATAGTTAACCCTGCTGTTATCTCATTAAGATTAACATTTTCGTTTACCACCGTGTATGCCGCATCCAAAATTTCCCGCATTCTCGCTTCGATTATCTCCCCTACATAACGTAATTTCTTTTGACGCGGTTCTCTTCCGCCGATGCCCTTTATTTCTATCAGTTTTTCATGAGGTATTGTATTTGCAATCGTATTTCCGGATGATATTTTTATATGCTCGGCTTCCTGAGGTGAAGTACGCAATCCAACGGTTAAATCCGCAGTAATATTAGAGCCGCCTAATTGCAAAACGCCCGTGTAAACTATACTGTCTTTGGAAAAAACCGCTATATCCGTGGTACCTCCGCCAATATCCAAAAGAATGGAACCCAATTTTTTCTCTACGGAATTTAATACCACATAAGAAGAAGCCAAAGGTTCCAGCACAATTTGTTCAACCGAATATCCTGCCATATAAACACATTTCTTGATGTTTTCAACGGATATTTTGTCTGCCATAACCACATGAAAATATGCTTTCAAATTGAACGCCGACATATTTATCGGATTTATTATTCCGCTTCTTCCGTCAACTTCAAAATACTGCGGTATGGCATGAATGATAACATGTTGTCTATCCTGATTTTTCAATTGAACATTGTTTTTGGCATTGGTTTTCACGTTTTCTATATCTTCTTTGGTTATTTCAACCGGTGTGTTATTTGTGGAAATTGCAATTTGTCCTACTGAATTTTGGCTTTTTACATGCTCTCCCGAAATACCCACAAAGATATTTTTTGCCGGTATTTCCGCCATAGTTTCCGCTTGTTCCAATACGGACTCTATTGCATTGGAAAGACCTTCCATATTTTTCACCTGTCCGTTTTCCAATCCCACGGAAGGACCTATCCCTATTCCTTTTATTTCCATAAATCTGTCTTTGGTTACCTTGGCTATAATAGCACAAATCTTTGATGTTCCAATATCCAAAGCGGTAATCACATATCCGACTTTCAATTTACCTCCGAAGAAATAACCGCATCATTATTCCATTTTAATACAACTTTGTATTTTTTTCCGTTTTCATCTATCAGAATGTTTTTCAGATGTTTAAATCTCGATAATTTTTTCTTCCAATTACCGTTTCCGAAAACTATTTTATTACCGTTAAACCTATCAATCATAACTATGTCGTTTTTATCTTTGTAAAATTCCGATACGGTATTTAAAAAATCCTTATCATAAGAATCAAGACTGTCTGCAAAGGTAAAAACCATATCCACAAAAACATCATTAACCTTTTTTCCTACAAAGATATCTTTATCCAATTTTAAAGAAGTATCAATTATGGGAAAAACTTCATTCGGATAAATTCTATCATTATCCAAAACGATTTTATCATTATCAATAGGCAATAATATTCCGTCTTTCGTTTTGATGAAAAAACGACCTTTTCTCTCTTTTATAATTATCGTTAATTTATTCGGTAAATATTTTTTTACTTTTATATCCTTTATTCGAACCACATTGATGAATTTGGTTTTGATATCATCCTTATTGATTGCAAATAAATTTTTTCCCGCAAAATCATTTACCAAGCTAAGAAGAAATGCTTTATCCAAATTTTCATTTCCCTTTATATTAATCACCTTTATTTTGAACCATGAAATATGACTTAACGCAGTATTTATACCGCTATAGATAAGATACAAAAGCAACAATAAAAAGATGAAAATAAAAAAATATCTGCTTGAACCTCTTACCTTTTTTGCCATTCCACAATCCTTATTTCCGGGGTTAAAATCACATTAAATTTTTCATATACCTTTTCTATGGCATAATTTATCAAACCGTTTACATCTTCAAATGTAGCATTACCGAGATTTACAATAAAATTGGAATGCTTTTCGCTGAATTGCGCATCTCCGATTTTCATACCCTTTAATCCGCATAGTTCCAACATTTTAGCGGCATAATTATTAGACGGATTTTTAAAGGTACTTCCCAAATTCGGATATTCCAGAGGTTGCGTTTTTTTTCTTTTTTCGATAAATTCGGTTATTTCTTTTTTTATCAATTCTTTAGTTTTATGAATAAGTTTAAATGTTACTTCGTAAATAAAACCTTTTATTTTTGTATATCTGTACCCGAAATTTATTTCCTCTTTTTTCAAAGTAATATCATTGCCGTTCCAATCGATTAATTTTATTTCTGTTACAAAATCGAAAATTTCCGAACCGTATGCGCCGGCATTCATAAAAACCGTTCCTCCTATATGAGCCGGAATACCGGACAAAAATTCCAGTCCCCCCAGATTGTATTCAGCCGCTTTTATGATTAGTTCATTAATATTGATATTAGCCGACACCCTAACGTCTTCTCCTTTTACGACAATGTATTTTTTTAACCATTTATCAGGTAAAATTATAAGATCATTCGTATTCCCGAAAAGGATATTAGAGCCACCTCCTACGGGAATTACAAGATCTTTTTTATCCTTTACATACTGATAAAGTAGGGATATGTCGCTAAGTTTTTTAGCCCTAAATATATACTTCGACAAACCCCCGATTTTGATATGTGAGTATTTATTTAAATAACCCGTTGAAAAATTTATAGTTAGTGTTTTCATGTCAAACAGTTTTTTTATATTCCTCAAATAATTTTTCGCCATACTTATATATGGAACCCGCACCCATTGTTATCACAATATCGTTTGGTTTTATTAACTCTTTTACTTTCGGGATAATATCGTCATTATCTTGAACATATATCACATTTCTATGACCGTATTTTATTGCCGCTTGTGATATTAACTCACCGGTTACGCCTTTTATAGGTTGTTCCCTTGCAGGATAAATAGGAACCACCACCAATAAATCCGAATGATAAAAAGAACGACCGAATTCTTGATAAAAATCTCTTGTCCTCGAAAAAAGATGAGGCTGAAATATTACCACAATACGCCTTTTCGTATTATCTCTCACACCCTTTAACGTGGCTTCTATTTCCGTAGGATGATGCGCATAATCATCATAAAATAAAACATCATTATGCTTGCCTTTGTATTCAAAACGTCTGAATACACCGGTAAATTCATTTAAACCCTTTGCGATTTTTTCTATGGGAATTTCAAGCTCCAATCCTACTCCAATAGCTAAGAGCGAATTTAACACATTGTGCATTCCGCTAACTTTAAGTTTTATTTTATTTACAAATTCTCCGCGAACAAACAGGCTGTATTCCGCTTGAAAATCTTTCATAACAATCTCCTCCGCCCTGATATCCGCTTGTCTTGACAAACCGTAAGTAACAAGATGTTTATTAATCTCGGGAATTACCGACTGTACACCGTGATCATCTATACAAGCAATCACACTACCGAAAAAAGGCACTTTATTTGCATATTGCACAAATGCGTTTTTGATACTTTCCAAATCTTTGTAGCAATCCAAATGATCGGCTTCAATATTGGTAATTCCTGCAATTATGGGACTTAATGAAAGAAAAGAACGATCAAATTCGTCAGCTTCCACCACAATATATTTTCCGTTTCCAAGTAGGTTATTCGATCCGAAATTTTTCACAATTCCTCCCACAATCAACGTAGGATCCAATTCGGCGGCTTTCAAAACCATTCCCACCATTGACGTGGTGGTAGTTTTTCCATGAGTTCCCGCTATTCCGATTCCATAGCTCATTCTCATAATTTCCGCCAACATTTCAGCCCTTCTAATCACGGGTATCTTTCGAGATAACGCTTCGGCAACTTCGGGATTGCTGTCCTTTACCGCAGATGATTTTACCACAACATCGGCATTTTTTACATATTCGGGATTATGTCCTATATGAACATCTATTCCAATACTCTTTAAATGCTCGGTAATATTGGAACTTCTTTTATCCGACCCGCTAATTTCAAAACCCTGATTTTTCAGCAATTCCGCAATACCGCTCATACCAATTCCGCCTATTCCCACAAAATGGATTTTCTTTGTTTTTCCGAACATCCTATTTACCCTCTTTATTCATAAAATTTAAAATATCTTTTGCGATAATTTCAGCGCTATTTTTAACTGATATTTTGTTATAATTGTTTTTATATTCTTGATAATTTTCTTTCATTCTTACAATCTGTTGATAAAGTTTTTGAGATGTTAAATTATTTTCCGTGATGATAATACTTAATGATTTATCCGACATTTCTTTGGCATTGTAATATTGATGATTTCCCGCCGCTATCGCCAAAGGAATTAATATCGAGGGGATTTTTTTGGTTTTTAATTCTTCTATTGTGATAGCACCGGCTCTTGCAATTGCCACGTTTGTGGAATTATATATTTTCCCGATTTCAGTAGTAAAATCAAAGATATATATTCCTTTACCGTTCAGAGCCTTGTATCGGTTATAATCCCACTTGCCCGTTTGCCAAAAAATTTCTATCCCTTCCGAAAGCAATTTTGTTATTATGGGATAGAAGGCGTTGTTTAAAATTCGTGAACCTTGACTACCACCGAATAAGAATATTTTAAAAGAATCCTTTTTCAAATTATATTTTTCATAATCAATTTCTTTGTTATCCGAATAAAGCGAAGGATTAATCGGATTTCCCGCATTAAGAATCTTTTTCATATCAAAATATTCTTCGGCTTTATCATAAGCGGTATAGATTTTTTTTGCAAACCTGCCTAAAAATTTATTTGTTATTCCGGGATAGCTGTTTTGTTCCTGAATAAACACGGGAACTTTTTTGATATATGCCGCAATACCTACCGGACCACTTACAAATCCACCGGTACAAACTACAAAATCGGGTTTATAATCCGAAATGATTTTAATTGATTTTGTTATACTTTTTATAAATTTATACGGGAATAAAAGATGTTTTGCGGTTATTTTTCTATATAATTTTTGAACATCTATGCTTTGAAAATCAAAATCTTTTGCCAGTTTTTCTTCCATTCCGCCCTTGTTTCCCACATAAAGTATTTCCACATTATTTTCCATTAGCTTTTTCCCGATTGCAATTGCAGGAAAAATGTGTCCGCCCGTTCCGCCACCTACCAAAAGCGCTTTTCTTTTCATCTTTTTTCCCATTCCGTACTTATTCTTAAAATTATTCCGAGAGCTATCGAATTTATCAAAAAGGAAGTTCCGCCATAACTTATAAACGGCAATGTTACTCCTGTGGAAGGTAATGCGGAAATATTCACTCCGATGTTTACCACAGCATTATATACCAAATTCAAACCCAAACCGAGAACCACCAATTTCAAAAAATTATCATTCAGTCTTTTATATAATTTCACAATCCTTGCAAACAGCCAAACATACAAAATCATAATTGCAAAAGCACCGATAAAACCGTATTCCTCTCCGATAATTCCGAATATATAATCCGTTCTCGATTCGGCTAAATAATAATTTTTTGCCACACTTTTACCCGGTCCCAAACCGAATAATTTGCCCATACTCAAAGCAATTAAACTTTCTTTTATTTGTGTGCTTTCATCTTTGTTTATATCTTTGGCTTTTATTCCCAATGCCCTTGTAATTAACGAATATTTTGTATAAATTTTTATTCTTCTGCCTCTGTATGCCGTTCCCGATGTATCGGCAAATTTGCCTTTTAAAGCAAAACCCAGCACCGCCACCAATAAAACTATCCCTACAAACTTCGAAAGAGTTTTAAAATTTATATTTGCAAGCCAAAACATCGACAATAGCACCAAACTTAATATGATTAAGATGCTCAAATGTTTTTCCGCCAATATCAAAATATAAATCAAAGAAATTGCTAAAAGTAAAACTCTAAATTCACGGAAGAATTGGCCTAATTTAATATCCTTTACCATAAAACTTTTTTTATCCAATTGATCTGCGGTAAATATTATTAAAACTATCCTTGCAAAAAGACTCGGTTGAAAATTTATAGGTCCTATCTTTATACCGCGATTTGCTCCGTTTACAACGTGCGGGTGAATTAATACGTAAATCAAAAGAAAAATACTAATAATAACCCAAATCTTAATGGTCTTTCTTATATATCCCACATCTCCGAGAAGCATTACAAAAATAATCGTTCCCAAAGATAAAAAAGCCCATATCAATTGCTTATAAAACATTGTAAGCGCTCTTTCTTGGCTGATATCAAGTTGCATCACAA
>CAZUGB010000096.1:0-7382 GCA_964619925.1 uncultured Candidatus Cloacimonadota bacterium | reverse complement strand
CTACCGAAAAAGTAAAAAAACAATCATCCAAGTAAGAATACATCCGAAAATCCGGCATCAGGAAAAATTACGTTAAGAAATTATGATTTCAATCGTTAAGAAAAATATTCTGTTTGAGCGAAGCGAGTTAATATTTTTTAGATTGAAAGAAATAATTTTAGTGATTTTTACTCGCCGGGAACTTTTCTTTGTTTCGTTTCTTTTGTTGGCACAAAAGAAATGAAAGTTATTTTAAGGCATTGGTTATCGTAAAAATAACGGATCTTTTTTCTTTTTAAAGTAATGAATAAGAAGAAAACCAATTTAATGTTTGAGATTAAGAAATTTTTGGGAGATTAAACTCCCCCTACTCCCTCTTTGGTAAAGAAGGGGAACTTTGTCTCCCTTCTCTTTTGGAAAGAGAAGGGTCGGGGATGAGTTAGAATTTTCCGGCACAAAAGAGATGAAAATTATTTTAAGGCATTGTTTATCGTAAAAATAACGGATCTTTTTTTCTTTTTCAGATAATTAATTAGAAGAAAATCAATTTAAAATTTGAGGTTAGGAGATTTTGGGGAGATTAACTCCCCCTAACCCCCTCTTTGGTAAAGAGGGGGAACAATTACTCCCTTCTCTTTTGGAAAGAGAAGGGTTGGGGATGAGTTAGAAAAAATACTAACTTTATTTGTTAAATCATAAAACTGTTACAATTTTTTTTGCCAATAATTTTTATGACCAACCTTTTGCTTGACAGCAATAAAAGACAAAAATTTTCGAGATAAAAAACTTCGGGAGAAACGATGAATCAAAATAGAATTACAAAACATCCCATTTTAGAGGTAAAAAAAAGGGAAGAAATCTCTTTTTATTGGAATAAGAAGCCGTTAAAAGGCTATCGGGGAGAAATGATAGCCTCGGCTCTGATTGCAAACGGAATAAAAATATTCGGTCATCATCCGAAGGATAATAGCGCACAGGGTATATTCTGTGCAAACGGTCAATGTGCCAAATGCACGGTAATCGCAAACGGTGTGCCGGTAAAATCTTGTATGACCGAATTAAAAGAAAATATGTTTGTGGAAAGTGTGGAAGGTTTACCCGTACTGCCCAATGATACAAATCCGATAAATTTTTCGGATATTGAAGAGCTGGAAACTGATGTGCTGATTATTGGCGGAGGTCCGGCGGGGCTTTCGGCGGCAATTCAAATAGGAAATCATAATATTAAAACAATTCTTGCTGACGACAAAGAAAAACTCGGTGGAAAATTAGTTTTGCAAACCCATAAATTTTTCGGTTCGGTGGAAGATTCTTACGCAGGCACCAGAGGTATAGATATAGGTAAAAAATTAGCGGAGGAGGTTCAAAATATTTCTTCCGTTCAAATATGGAATAAAAGCACGGTTTTATACGTTTTCAAAGATAAAAAAGTAGGTATTTTAAAGGACGGTGTTTATAAGCTGGTAAAACCGAAAATTATATTGAATGCGGCGGGAGCAAGAGAGAAATTTTTACGCTTCAAAGGTAATACATTAGCCGGTATTTACGGTGCCGGAGCATTCCAAACATTGGTTAATCGTGATTTGGTGAAACCTACCGAAAAATTATTTATAGTGGGTGGGGGAAATGTCGGTCTGATTGCCGGTTATCATGCGTTGCAAGCGGGAATATCCGTTGTTGGCTTGGTGGAAGCTTTGCCAAAATGCGGCGGTTACAAGGTTCATGCTGATAAAATAAAAAGATTGGGAGTGCCGATTTATACATCCCATACAATTTTGTCGGCAAATGGTAAAGAAACCGTAGAATCCGTTACTATCGCCCGAATTGATAAAAATTTCAAACCGATAGAAGGAACGGAAAAAACATTTGAGTGTGATACAATATTAATTGCCGTGGGTTTGGAGTCAGTAAGCGAATTTACCCAAGAAGCCAAACTTGCCGGAATAAAAGTATTCTCCGCCGGTGATGCAAAAGAAATTGCCGAAGCTTCTTCGGCGATGTTTAACGGTAAAATAATAGGTCTGGAAATAGTAAAAGAATTTTATCCGCAAGCGGAAGAAATACCCGCCTCTTGGTTTGATAAAGCGGAAATCCTTAAATCACATCCGGGTAAGATTTATGAAAATAACAAAGATTTTGAAGAAATCGGTGTTCGCCCTATAATCAATTGTGTTCAAGAAATTCCTTGTAATCCTTGTAGTACCGTTTGTCCCGTTCATTCTATTAATATGAAAGGTGATCCCATAATGGGAATTCCCGAATTTTCGGATAAATGTATTGGCTGTAACCAATGTGTTTTGGTTTGCCCGGGACTTGCCATTACTCTTGTAGATTATAGAAAGGATAAAAACAATCCGATAATTACACTTCCTTATGAGGTATCTAATTATAAAGTTTCAAAAGACGATGTGGTGGAATGTGTGGATTTTGACGGAAATATCGTGGGAACATTTAAGGTATATCAGGTTATTGAAAATCCGAGCAGAAAAACACAATTGGTCAAATTGCAGGTTCCCAAAGCGGTTGCAAAGGCAATTGTTTCATTCAAAATTCAAGAAAAAAAATTAACGGAACCTTTCCAAAAACCTTTGTTGGATAAAAGATTGCCGGACGAAGCAATGGTTTGTCTTTGTGAAAGAGTTACTGCCGGTGAAATAAGAAAACTAATAAGAGAGGGTATCACCGATATGAACCAAATCAAAGCAATCACCAGAGCCGGAATGGGTCCATGCGGATATAAAACTTGTGAAAATCTTATGAAACAGATATTTAGGGAAGAAGGTATCCCGTTGGATAAAGTTACCTATAATACCAGAAGACCGCTTTTTGTGGAAGTTCCTCTGGAAAAATTTGCCGACGGAGGTAAAGATGAAAAATAATTACGATGTTATAATTATCGGAGCCGGTTCCGTGGGAGTGCCTACCGCTTTGTTTCTATCTAAAAAAAAGTACAAAGTTTTAATTATCGATAAACATTCTTCCGTCGGACAAGGACAAAATAAAAAGGCTATCGGCGGTATTAGAGCAACTCATTCGGTTTACGGAAAAATTAAGGTGGCACAAAAGAGTATAGAAATTTTTTCTACTTGGAAAGAGAAATACGGTGACGAAATCGGTTGGATTAAAAATGGTTATAGCTTTCCTGCATATACCGAAAAAGACGAAAAAAATTTAAAGGAATTATTAAAGATTCAACAAAGTTACGGATTGAATATTAATTGGATTTCCAAAGAAGAATATCTTGATTTGGTCCCCGGTATAAATAGCAAGAATTTACGTGGATCCACTTATTCACCGGATGACGGAAGTGCTTCCCCTATGATGAGTATTGCTGCTTTTTGGCGAAAAAGTGAAGAATGGGGAGCAAAATATCAATTTAATGAAACCGTGAAAGATATTGTATATCAAAATGAAATATTTACGATAAAAACCGATAAGCAAAATTACCAATCGAAATATCTTATCAATGCGGCGGGAGCTTTTGCAAAAGAAATAGGCAAGATGCTTAATGTCGATTTGCCCGTTCAACCCGATAGCCACGAAGCCGCAATTACAGAACCGGTTAAAAGATTTTTTGAACCAATGGTTGTGGATATCAGACCGTCGGAAGATTCTGCAAATTTCTATTTTTATCAAAATAACGAAGGACAGGTGATTTTTTGTATTACCCCCAATCCGCCCATTTACGGAACCGATAGCGATTCCACATCGAAATTTTTACCTCAAATTGCCAAAAGAATGTTAGCTTTATATCCCAGATTAAAAAATCTTAAAGTCAGAAGGGCTTGGCGAGGTCAATATCCTATGACACCCGACGGAATACCCATAATAGGAAAAGACAAAAATATTCCGAATTTTATTAATGCAGTGGGAATGTGCGGTCAAGGTTTTATGCTTGGTCCGGGAATTGGAGATTTGATAGCAAGAATGGTAGATGATAATCTTTCGGATGATGATAAAAAGGTTTTGAAAACTTTTGACCCCGATAGAAGTTTTGAGGCTGTGGAAAAATTTAAATAATGAAAGTTCATATAAAAAAATTTCATGACTATGATGTAAATAAGATAAATCTGTTTTTTGGTGAGGTTTTTAGAAATCTAAAAATAGACGAGAAACTAAAAGGTTTAAAAAAAATACTTATCAAACCCAATCTTTTGGGCGCATATCTTCCCGAAAGAGCGGTAACTACCCACCCCGCCGTTTTGGAGGCATTGATTTTATATCTGAAAGATTTTAATTTGGATATAATCGTAGGTGATAGTCCGGGGGGAACCGTTTCTTCGGATTTGGTATATCAACAAACCGGAATTAAAGAAGTTTGTGATAAATATAACGTGAAATTGGTTAATTTTAAAAAAAACGGTATTCTCACAATTGAAAAAGAGGGAATTAAATTTTTTATTACCAAATTTGTTGAAGAAGTGGATGCAATAATAGATTTGAGTAAGTATAAAACCCATTCATTGATGTATTATACCGGAAGTGTGAAAAATTTATACGGATTAATACCCGGATTAAAAAAATCGGACTATCATAAGGAATTTCAAACACATATTGAATTTTCAAAAGTTTTATATAACCTGTATTCGATAGTAACGGATAAGATATTGATAAATATACAGGATGGCATTGTGGGAATGGAAGGTGAAGGACCTTCGTCGGGCATTCCTCGAAAATTCGGTTTGATATTTGTTTCATTAAAGTCTTCCGCATTGGATTTTATAGCTTCCAAAATGATGGGATTTCATTTAAATCAATTACCTTATATCGAAAAAGCTTTGGACATAGATGGCATTAAACCCATTGAAATAAAAACCGATAGACAATGGGAAAATTTCATTTTTGAAAAAGTTAAAATAAAAAAAGTTTCCACAATAATAAAAATACTTGATTATACACCTACGGTTGTAAAAAATGTCGTCAGGAAATTGTTTGATTATTATCCTGATTTTAATGATAGATGTAAAAAATGTTTTGTATGTGTAAAAAGTTGTCCGGTAGAGGCTATGAAATTGGAAAAAGGGATGTTGCATCCTGAAATTGATAGGGAAAAATGTATAAAGTGTATGTGTTGTCATGAATTTTGTCCTTATGATGCAATTTTTGTTCACAAGACACTTTTGGCAAAGATTTTAATAAAGTAATACGGAGAAAAAAATGATTAAAATACAATGGTTCGGTCACAGTATGTGGAAATTTTCCATATCGGATACTGAAATTATTGTAGATCCTTTTACCGATATAGGCTATCCGTTACCAAAAAATCTTACCGCTGATATTGTAGTTTCCACACATAATCATTTTGATCATAATAATTTTTCGCTTATCAAAGGTAATTATAAAAAAATCATTGAAGAAGGAGATTACGAATACAAAGATATTCATATAAAGGCAATTCAGGTTTGGCATGATAAAAACCACGGATTGGAAAGAGGCAAAAATTTGCTTGTGAAGATTCAAAGCGAAGAGTTCTCATTATTACATTGCGGCGATTTGGGGCATATCCCCGATGATTATACGATAAAGCAATTGGGCAAAATTGATATGATATTTATACCGATTGGCGGTACATATACGATTAATGCAAAAGAAGCAAAAACGGTCATCGATTTGATTAAACCGAAAATTATATTTCCTATGCATTACAAAACACCCGCTATTTCGTTTGATATTACTTCGTTGGAACCTTTTATCTCTTTGTTTGATAAAAATGAAATCTATTATCATAATAAAAATGTGATTGAATTAAGTCGTTCCGAATTGGATAAATATAAAATAATAGTTATGAATTATGTTTAGAAAAAAGTTTTATTATTATGAAAAAACCGTAAGAATTATTTTTTTCTTCTTAGTGGCATTTATTTTGCTCTACTTATTGATATTTGATAATTATAGCTTTTTACATAGTTATAAAGCCAGAAGGAGGATTTATCAGATTGATAGAAAGATAAATATCATAAAAAAAGAAAATGACAGATTAAAAGAAGAAAATTACAAGTTGCAAAATGATCCCGAAACATGGGAACGAAAAGCGCGTGAATTAAAAATGAAAAGAAAAAACGAAAAAATCTATGAGTTTAAAAATGATTGATTAAAGGGGTGTTAATATCGAAACTGATTTTTTGTATTTGTTAATATCGCAATTAAAAAAGTTAACCGTGAATATCGCAATCAAAGAAAAAGTTATTTTTTGGAAATTTGGTAAAAAAATTAAAAAAGGAGTATTTATGAAAAAATTATTATTTGTAATGACAATTGCTTTTGTTTTTGCGGGAATTTTGTTTGCGCAAAATCCTCCTACTAACCTTACCTATACTTTGGACGACCATGATGTAACATTAGCATGGGACGCACCTCAAAACGGTGGTTCGGGTGAGGAAACAGTTCTTCGCTATGATAACGGCGAAAATGCCGACGGAATCGGTACCGGTGGTGCCGCAGAATTTGATGTTGCCATTAAATTCGATCCCGAAGCACTTACTCCGTATGACGGACAATATCTTACGCAAATCGATTTCTTCCCAAGAGAACAAAATTGTGTTTATTCAATAAGGGTTTGGCAAGGTACTGATGCTGCAAATTTACTTGTGGATCAACAGGTTGACAATCCTACTATTGAAGATTGGAACATGGTTACTTTGGATACACCTGTTCAAATTGATGCTTCACAAGAATTATGGTTTGGATATAATTGTAATACCCAAGCAGGTTATCCCGCAGGCGTAGATGCCGGTCCCGCTGTTGCAGGATACGGTGATATGATTTATTTCCAAGGTTCATGGGCAAGCATTGCTAATGCTTATGGTTTAAACTACAATTGGAACATCGCAGGTCATGTACTTGACACGGCAAAAGGTAATATCGCTCAAGTTATAAAAGTGATCAAACCTACACAAAATGAAACAAAAGATTTTGCCACATTAAAATTAGGACATTTGGCACCTGCAAATAATCAAGATAGAATCTTGAATGGTTATAATGTTTATAGAGACGGTGCTATTATCGGAACCGTAGATGATTCTACATTTACTACTTATTTGGATGCTGATCTTGAAGACGGTGTTTACACTTATTATGTAACTGCAGTTTACGATACCGGTGAATCCGAACCTTCAAATACGGTAACCGTAACAATTACCAGTGGTAATCCTGATCTTAATCCTCCAAGAAACTTATCTGTTGAAGTAGTTGCAGACGATGCCGTTCTTACTTGGCAACAACCTTCTTCGGGTAGCGGTGATACTTGGACAGAAGATTTTGAAGGCGGAGCAACACCTGACGGTTGGAATATTCATGGTGAATGTACAGATGCCTCATCTTCAGTTCCTGGATATTGGACTGTAAATGATTATACTAGTGATGATTTCGTACCTCACAGCGGAACTTATCACGCAGGTTTATGG
>CAZUGB010000095.1:0-1891 GCA_964619925.1 uncultured Candidatus Cloacimonadota bacterium | reverse complement strand
ACTTAAATTTGACTTAAAATGGAACAATAGAGCTATTAACCCGATTGGTTATATATTGGAAAGATGGGATAGTGAAACGGACGAATGGAGCGTGATTGCCGATACCACAAAATTAAAGAAAAACGATGTAAGCGAATTTGCGGATTTTGACAAAGATCCCAATCTTTATTATAAATATAGACTAAAAGCTGTATCCGAGACTTGTGAAAGTGAATATGCAGTATATCCGGAAGAAGGTAACGGAATACAAGTAATGCCAATTGGAAACATTAATATGCCCGAAATGATTTCGGTAGAACCCGGAACATTTGAAATGGGTTCCACAGCAGGTGATAGTGACGAAGAACCATTGCATAATGTTACTCTTACTCATAATTTCCAAATGTCAAAATACGAAATTTCCATTGCTCAATTTATTGATGTTATGAATGTTGCTTTGGGAAAAGGTTATATCAAACCGGATACCCAATATCATGGTAATTTCTATTCGAGAACATTCTACAACTATGCTTCCAATGCTGTAGGTATAGGTAATTTATTCTTGGATAGTGTTCCTTTGGATTTTGACGTGGATACTCATAAATTTATCTGTGCAGATGCTGATGCCAACAAACCGATATACGATATAACTTTCTTTGCCGCTGCATTATACAGCGAAATTTTAAATGAAATGCAAGGGAATGATAGTTTCTATAACATTACAAATTCTATGATTATGACTACCCCTTATGCAGGTGAAGGATTTAGATTGCCTACCGAAGCCGAATGGGAATATACAGCCAAATATAACGACAATAGAACATACCCTTGGGGAAATTCCGATCCGGATAAAGATCATGCAAATTATTACGGTTCCGGATGGGGTAACGAACCCATTAATATTGATGCTTGCGCTCAAGGTGCAAATGCATTGGGTATTTACAATATGGCAGGAAACGTTTGGGAATGGTGTAATGATACATTTGAAGAATATACCGCAGATGATGTTACGGATCCTACCGGTGCAGCAGGCAACACAGGATTAAATACCTACAAAATTATTCGCGGCGGAAGTTGTGAATTAGGCCCGAATTACTTAAGAACCGCAAACAGATCTTATTGTAAATCGAACTTAATGGCAGGAAAAGTAAACTCAATGATTGGATTTAGAGTAGTAAAAATCCTTCCATAATAAGAGAATAATAATTTCTAAAAACATAATAGCACTTGGTTTTATTACCAAGTGCTTTTTTTAATAAATTAATTTCAAAATAAAAGGAGTGAATTATATGAAAGATAAAATCAAAAATATCGCAATACAAATAAAAGAAGAAGCCAACAAAATGTCGGATAATAAGTTAAGAGATTATTTCTTATCACATTTTGAAGGTGAAAACGTTCAAAGCGTAAAAAGTATTACCTCGGATGATATATTTCATATTGTAAATAACGATTTTGTTTTTCAAATACGCAATAACGTAAAATTTTGCCCGATTCATGAAGTGCCGGCGAAAGTTTTGTTAAATCAAAAAAATCTTAAACAGGTTTTTATTGTAAACTTTTTGGAAAATGAAGTGGTTTTTAAAGAGGTGAATAAATAATTTCACCTCTTTTTATCACAAAATTTATTTTTATTTTATCAATTTCGTCGGTATCAAGGATATTGTCTTTTAAGCATGTAAAATCGGCTTGAAATCCCATATCGATTTTTCCCAGTCTGTTTTCGTCAAATGATAGGAAAGCGGCATTTTCGGTGTAAATTTTTATAGCTTCTTCTTTACTCAGTCTTTCAGTTCGATTATGAATTTTGGTAGCTGCGTTAATACCTTTTAAGGGGTTTAATTCTGTAATGTACCAATCGGAACCGCCGGTTAGCAAAATATTTCTTTGCATTATGGAGTGTAAACGATTT
>CAZUGB010000094.1:0-30179 GCA_964619925.1 uncultured Candidatus Cloacimonadota bacterium | reverse complement strand
TATTTACGCTACGGGAAATTCACAATTCAGTTTATCAAATACACTTATATCAAAAAATCGCGCACAAGACGGAAATACTATCACGCTATACAGTGTAGATAATCTTAATTTCAGGAACTTAACTATCGCGGACAATTTATCATCCGGAAACGGTTCTTCCATATTTACATATAATACAAATCTAACGGTGAAAAACTCTATCATCTGGAATCCTCTATTGGACCAAGAACTGGATGAAAACACGGGAAGTAACATCGTTGTAAATTATACAAACGTTAGAAACGGTTGGACAAATGGGAATTATATATATAATTTGCAACCGAATTTCAGAAATAATATTTCATATAAATTAACACTTTTGGACAGCGATCAAACTTCCAAAAATCCGCTTATAGACGCAGGGGATCCCAATGATGATTTTTCGGCGGAACCGATGCCAAACGGTAGAAGAATAAATTTGGGAACTTATGGCGGCACCGCAGAAGCCACATATTCCTGTATTGTGGAAAACTCCAATATCTATGAAGATGCCGATTGGGAAAACACAGAAATGCATGTGATTACAAACGATATTACCATTCAACAAGGTGTGGTTTTGAATATAGAACCCGGCACGATAATTCAAACGCAGGGTAATCATATGCTACATATATTAGGCACCATACATCCCACTACCACCAGAGGAGATACGATAATTTTTACAAACAATTATAACAACACGGGAGATAATACCCCTTGGAAAGGCATCTTATTTGAAAGTGAAACACCTTTACAATGTAATGTGGCAAATATTCTAGTTCAAAATGCTCTTAACGGCATTACAATATTAAATAAAAACGTTTCTTTATCAAATGCTAAAATCGAATTTACGCTCACGGATACGGTTCAAGCCGGTATAACCGTATTGGGCGCTTCACCCTTTAATTTATCAAATTGTGAAATAGACGGCTATCCAACGGGAATTTCCTTATCAAACAATACAAGAGATATTTCCACTCCCACATTAACAAACACTCGCATAAGAAATTCCTCGTCATCTTCAAGAACAAGCACCGTAGGTATTAATATCACCGGAAACACCGCCGCTACAATCGATAGCTGTACCATAGAAGATTATACAACGGGAATTTCACAAAGCGGAACTGCAAACCAAACAGCCTCCCCCACAATTACCAATACCAGAATCAGAAATTCCACATCTTCTTCAAGAACACTTCAAACAGCTATCCTATTAGAAGACATTTCATCTCCTCAAATAGGTGATAACGAAATAGAAGGCTATGATACGGCTATCAAAATAATTACACAACGTCGTGATACTTCCACACCTTTCATATCCAATACCAGATTAAGAAATAGTCCGTCAAGCTCCCGAACAAACACTTCCACAGGTATTTATCTGGAAGGAAACGTTATCGCTAATATTTCGGACAACATTATAGAAGATTTTGATAACGCTATAAAATATATCGGCACAGGCGAAGCTACCAGAACCACTCCCACATTATCTAACAATCGTATAAGAAATTCCACATCTTCTTCAAGAGATTCATTGGTTGCCACGGGAATAGATCTTACGGATATTATTAACATCACGGTGGAAAACGATAGTATTATGGATTATCCTATCGGAATTGATATAAAAAACAACTCAACAAGAAGTGTATCCACTCCCACATTAATAAATACAAGAATTAGAAATTCCACTTCCTCATCAAGAGACATTTCATACGCAATAAAAATAAACGGCTCCGTAGCCGCTTTGATAGATAGCGTGTATATTGACAACTATGACTACGGCGTTTTTTATCTGGGAAACGGAACGGCAACCAGAACCACTCACACACTTACAAATTCAAGAATAAGAAACTCCGCATCTTCTTCCAGAACTTCGGGAAATGTGGGAATTTATTATAAAGATGTTATAAACTCGTATATCGACAATTGTGAGATTTCGGAATATCCGGTGGCAGTTAAAATGCTAAATAACACACGAACAACAGCTTCTCCCACACTTCAAAACACAAGAATAAGAGTTTCTCCTTCCAGTTCAAGGGAAATAGTAAGCGGCATTATTCTAAATGGTGATTTCTCAGGTGAAATATCATTTAATGAGATTGTTAATCAAGACTCCGCAATTGTAATACTAGGTACGAATGCCAACCCGAGTATAAGACAAAATACAATCTATTTCGATTCCATGGAAAGTGATGATCAAGGTGCAATAGCAATATATTCTGCAAATTCGACCAACTTGGAAATAGAAAACAATACCATTTACCAATATGATTATGCTTTTATTTCCGATAATGCGACAGCTATTTTAAAAAATATAATAGCTTGGGATGAAAGTCCCACGGACGAACCTATCACAATAGCACCGGAAGTTGATGTATCTTACTCCGACATATCCACACAATCGGGCAGTGTTTATTCCGGTACTGGCAATATAAATCAAAATCCGCAATTTTATCTTCCCAAACAGGGTGATTTCAGACTTCAAACAGGCAGTCCATGTATTGATAGCGGTGATCCTTCCATAACCGACCCCGACGGTTCGGTAAGTGATATGGGTAGATATTTTGCTCCGGATTTAATTGATTTTGATTCCCAATCAATGTTCGGTTCCTTGCCTAATCACAATGTTCAATTTACCCAAAAATCGGTAGGATTTAATACAAACAACACAACTTGGGAATGGGATGTAAATAACGATGGTGTTTATGATATTTCCGGTATCAATCCCACATACAATTTTACTTCGGCGGGTATTTATACCGTTAAATTGCGTGTTACCAAATATTCCACCGTGGATTCATTAACAAAAGAAAAATTCATCGTAATACAATCACAGCAGTTACCCGCTCCTGATAACGTGCAAATATCAGTTTCAAATTCCGACATAACTCTTTCGTGGGATCCTATTTCTTGGCCGAACGGTTCAAGAGGCAGGTATTATATCATATACAAATCCGATAATCCGAATAATGATTTCGAATATCTTGCTTACACAAATGATACACCTTCTTATACTGATACAAATGCCGCCTCAGATGTAAGAGCTTTTTATAAGATTATTGCTTATAGCGGAAATATGAGAGGTTTGAACTTCTTTATTCAAAAACATAGATTTTTGAACAAAACATCAATCCAAAAAGAAAGATAATATATAATACCACAGAAGGGTAGGTTATGCCTACCCTTTTTTTTATAGAGGAAAAAATGATACCCTATTTTATTTTGGAACAGTACAAACAAAGAAAATTTTCAGGTAAAATAACCGCAGGAACAATGTTTGTGGATATTTCCGGTTTTACCTTTATGACCCAAAAGCTAATGGAAAAAGGCAAAGAAGGTGTGGAAATCCTTACGGATGCAATGAACTTTATCTTTGCTCCGGCAATTAGAACGATTATGAGTTACGACGGTTTTATCTCCACTTTTGCCGGTGATGCTTTTACCGCAATATTCCCCATGGATAAAAGTAATTTGCTAAAATTCCTTTCTTGTGCTTTGCAAATAAAAGAACAATTTGAAAAAAATAAGGATTTTTCCACAAAATTCGGAAAATTTTCCATAAAAGTAAAAATCGGTATGTCATACGGCGATATAAATTGGAAGATTATCGGTAGCAAAAAATTTCACACCTATTTATTCGAAGGTAAGTCTATAACTATGTCCGCCATAGCAGAGCAATTATCCAATGCAAATAACATTATGATTACTAACAAAATTCATAAATTAGCTAGCGAATATGTAATTGACGAACCTTTTAATGATTTCTTTTTTGAATTGAAAGGTCTCTATTTCTCAGTTAAGCCAAAGAACTTTTTAAAAACCGATGAAAAATATAAAATTGAGGATTTTATTCCGAATGAAATATTAAACTTTAACGAATCCGGCGAATTTAGAAAAGTAATATCCTGTTTCATCTCAGTGGATAAAAATGAACATTTTTATGAAAACATATCCAAAATAATGGACTTGGCTCATTTTTACAAAGGATATTTCAATAAAATTGATTTTGGCGACAAAGGATATGTGATATTAGTAATTTTCGGCGCACCGATTATTCCCGATAATCTTTTTTTTAGAGCCGCCGAATTTGCTTTGCGTGTAAAACAAATAAAAAATCTGACAAAAAGAATCGGTATGAGTTTTGGTGTCACATTTTCCGGATTTATCGGTTCCGACCTTCGAAACGAATATACAAGCATCGGAATGACGGTAAACAGAGCCGCTCGATTGATGATGGCGGCAAAGCAAAATGATATTTTTATTGATGAAAATCTAAAACAAAACCTTCCGGACATTTTTGAAACCGAATTTGAAAACTTCTTAATTTTAAAAGGTTTTACACATGAAATAGCAACATACAAACTTATTAAAAAACAAAAAAAATCACTCGCCGCCAAAAAGATTTTCGATTTTATAAACAGAGAAAACGAACTTAAAACACTTAAAACAATTTTAAACCGAATTGAAAGAAAAAATAAAAGCGAAATAGTTTATTTATCAGGACAAAAAGGCGTGGGAAAAACCGCTTTATTACACAAATTTAAAGAAAAGAACAGGAATGCAAACTTTAATTTCCTTTCTTGCGACCCTATTATACAAAAAAGTTTTTACCCCTTTAAATATCATTTGAAAGAGCTATTTTCTCAATCCGACGATTTGGACAAAAGCCAAAATCTTATAGAATTTAATATCAAATACGATGAAATTATAGCTCATATCAAAAACAAAGATTATAAGGAAGAACTCGAAAACAGGAAAAAATATATCCAGTATTTTTTGGACTTGGGTTCAATAGAATTCTTTAAAGATCTTTCCGCAGAAATTATCTACAAAAACATTCTTTTTTCGCTAACAGCTTTATATCAAGCTATCACTATGGAAAACAACACCGTTTTCGTAATGGATGAAGCGGATTATTTGGACGAAGATTCCATTAATTTATACCAATATCTTCTAAATGCCACCGAGAATCAAAAAATTCTTTTCATCTTCATATATCGGGAAAACAAAATCACGTTTAATTATTATAACAAAACAACCGAAATGGTTTTGCAACCCTTCACAAAATCGCAAGTTCTCACGCTTTCTATCTCCATATTGAAAAAAATCTTTCCTAATATCAATTATTTACCCAAAAAAACGCTAAACTTCATTTATGAAAAAACCGAAGGTATTCCGCTGTTTGTAGAGCAAACGCTCCAATATATGATTTCAAATAAACTTATAGACGAACATGGAAAAATCACTACCGAACAATTTGAAATCCCCTCGGATATAAGTCTTTTGATAATATCAAAAATAGATAAATTTGATCCCGCATTCAAAAAAATTACAAAAGTAGCTTCCGTGATGGGAAAGAAATTTACCAATAAACTTTTGGGACATGTGGTTAAAGAAAAAAACGTGGATAAATTTATAAAAAACGGCGAAAAAGAAAACATTTGGCTTTCGTTATCCAAATTGGATCATATTTTCAAAAGCACTCTGATAAGGGATAGTGTTTACGAATTGATACTCAAAAAGGAATTGTATAAACTTCACAAAAGCGTAGCCGATTCCATTCTTAAACTTTATAATGAGAAACTCGAATTTTATTATCCCGATATTGCATACAACTACGAAAAAGCCGAAATGAAAAGAGAGGCTATCAAATATCTTGATAAAGCCGTGGAATATTCTTTGAAAATGTTCGAACTTTCCGATGCCATAAAATATCTGAAAAAATTGCTGGAATTGGATACCAAAAATGCTTTGAAACATCGCTTTAAGCTAATAGAACTTTTGATAGAAAAAGGTAAAGCTCAAGAAGCAAAAGAAGAACTTGATAAAGTTTCAAAAGAAAAGCTTGATAACTCCGCTAAAAATAAAATACATCTTTTGTATTCCAAATATTTCGTTTTAATTCAAGACTACGGTTCGTTACAAGATTATTTATCAAATCACCTCTCACAAATTGATGATGACGAAATAAAACATTCGGTAAATATCTATCTTTTGGATTCCTACAGAGCTTTACATCAGGATGAAAAATTTACGGAATTGGCGGATAAACTTTTGAAAACAATCCCGAAAGACAGTTTGTTATATGCCAAATTAACCAACAATATAGGTATTTTCCATCTTGAAAAATCCGATTACAACAAAGCCAAAAACTACTTTAAAACCTATTATGATATATCCGAAAAACATGGCGACAAGCTATCGGTAATGAAGGCATTGCACAATTTGGGAATCACGGAAAGCAGATTGGGAAATAGAGAAGCGGCAAGAAAATTATATAATGAATCTTTGGATATAAGCATAAAGATAGGTGATGATAGCACCACGGTTAAACTCCTTTCGGACATTGCCTCCATATACAGCATCACGGGAAAAGTGGAAAAAGCACTAAAATTATATCAAAAAGCGATAAAAATAAATAAAACCATCGGCAACAAAATGCAACAGGGAATTTTGTATTATAATATAGCGGAAGGTTATTTCAGATTAAACGATTTTGATAATGCTATAAAATATCTCAATCAATCGATAGAGATTTGCAAACAAATAAATGACCTTACAGGCATCGGTTTTGCTTATGATCTTTTGGGCGATATATTATTCAGTCAAAACAAATTTGATCAGGCAAAAAAGGTGTATAAAAAAAATCTTAAACTTCAAAAGCAAATTAAAGATACCGAAGGAATAGCTCACACATACGGAAATTTGGGAAACCTTTGTAAGATGGCTCGGGATTACAAATGTGCGGAAAATTATTATAAAAAGCAAATTAATATCCTTAAAAAAGTAGGTGATATCGAAGGCGAAGGTAAGGCATGGTTCAATTGGGCAATGGTGGAAACGGAAAAAGAGGAATACGATTCCGCAAAAGAAAAACTGAAAAAAGCAATCAAACTATTTGAACAATGTTCTTTTAAATATGGTTATGAATTGGCAAAAAAAGAAATGGAAAAACTGAATGAGAAATAAAAAAGGCGGTTAAGAACCGCCTTTACCCTATTTTTTTCTTGTGCTTAAACTTACAAAATAAACGGCAAAGAATGCCAAAACAAAAGAAACAAATCTATGAGTGATAAAAGTATCCAACACTTTTATGTTAGCCCAAACCACCGTTGATATAGCTCCCGTTAACATTCCGGCCAATACGCCTTCTTTTGTGGTTTTTTTCCATTTTAACATAAGAAATAAAGCCGGTCCGAAAGCCGCTCCCAAACCCGACCACGCATAGGAAACCAAAGTAAAGATTAATTTTTTGGATGTGATGGCAATTATAAACCCGAATAACCCAACCGCTATGGTGATTATTCTGCTCAAATTCAAAAGTGCTTTATCGGAAATCTCTTTGCCCAATGTTTTATGATAAAAATCTTCTATTACCGAAGATGAAATTACCAATAATTGACTATCAGCCGTGGACATCATGGCGGCTATGGCTCCCGAAATAAAAATACCTGCAAGCCAAGAAGGCAAAAGATAATTGGTAAGAAGCGGCATTATTCTTTCTCTTCCTGATGTTAATAAATTTTCCGCCTGAGCAAAATCTCCTTGTTTGTACAAAGCCAATCCTATCAACCCGATAAGCATTGCTCCTATAAAAGCGGGAACCGCCCAGATAATAGCTATCTTTCTTGCCACCTTAATTCGTTCGGGATCTTTTATAGCCATAAATCTGGTAACCAAATGAGGTTGTCCCATATAACCCAATCCCCAGCTTAAACCTCCGATAACCACCGCTATTGCCGCCCAACCGGATTTTCCGCCAACGGTACTAACGAAACTCGGTCCTGCGGTTTCTATCGCCTGAGAAAGAGATACTCCGTGTTTGGCAACTTCAAATAAACCGATAAGCGGTAAAATTATCAGTGTGGAAATCATTATGATTCCTTGAATCAAATCCGTCCAAGCTACTGCAAAAAATCCTCCCATCATTGTATAAAATATTATTACCACGGCACCGATAATGATACCGGATATTTGCGGAATACCAAAGGTAACGTTCAAAACCTTTCCTGCACCGTTAAATTGAGCGGCAAGGTAAAATGTGAAAAAGAAAACAATTATGAGCATTGATACAAACCTTAAAGATTTCACATCGTTCCCGAATTTCTCCGCAAAAAAATTGGGTAATGTGATTGCATCGTATTTTTCCGTTTGGATTCTTAAATCTTTGGCTATAATCACCCATGAAAAGATTATTCCCAAAATGCAACCGAGAGCCGTCCAAATTTCTAAAAAACCTGATGCCAAAGCCGCTCCGGGAAGTCCTAATAGCAACCAAGCCGATTCACCTGATGCTCGTTCGGAAAATGCCACAACCCAAGGATTTAATTTTCTGCCCGCAATAAAAAAATCCTTGTGAGATTTGTTTGATCGATAGGTTATTAGTCCGACTACAATTACTACCAATAGATAAACGATAAAGCCTATTAAAGTAAAATTCATAGTGCCTCCTATCAAATAT
The DNA here is from genome assembly GCA_964619925.1 of uncultured Candidatus Cloacimonadota bacterium. Lineage (GTDB taxonomy): Bacteria > Cloacimonadota > Cloacimonadia > Cloacimonadales > TCS61 > CAZUGB01. The sequence goes on along the minus strand of CAZUGB010000094.1, from coordinate 21,700 downwards.
ATTATTTAATCAAAATCATCTTTTGCAATTGCGATGTCTTCTTTCCTTTCATCTTAACATTATAAAAATAAACTCCACTACTTACTTTTTTCCCCTGATTATCTTTTCCATACCAAATAAGAGACGCTTTATCACCGCTTATTTCAAAGTTTTTTATTATTTGCCCTTTTAAATTGTATATCGTTAATACGGCATTTTTCAAATTCTTGTTTGTAGGATTATAAACAATTGTGGTGGAAGGATTAAAGGGATTAGGATAGTTATAAATTTTTTCAAATACAATCTCCGGTGTTTGATTATCGTTATTATTCCCCTGTAATTTTATAGGATATGAAAGCGTTCCTACTCCTGAATAATCTACCGACTCCAACCAATACCAGTATGAAATTCCCTCTTGGAAATGATAAAAATCTTTGTATTTGTATGAAGTTTGAGATGTTGCCGAACCTGTTGCAAGTATCGGGATACCGTTTATTTTTTGCGATTGACCGTAATTTTTTGAAGGCGCTCTGTATATATTCCAATATGAAATATTATTTTCACTTTGAGTTTGCCAATACAAAACCGAAGATTCGCCCAAATACGTTGCTGAAAAATCCGATAATACCACCGGCAAAGGTGCAGAGCCGTTATCCGATGTAACTTTCACATCGTCAATATACCAACCTCTGTCTGTTGTAGCTCCGTCGGAACCGAAATTCCATCGTATTATCACGTTTTTGCCGTCATAAGCGGACAAATCGAAAGTGGCGGTTTTCCAGCCTCCGCTCACACCGGAATATGCGGGTTCTCCACCCAAAGGATTTGAATAAGCACTGTTTATTGTATCGGGATAACTTCCATTGGGTTCTATCACTGTAAAATTGGAACCTCCATCGTCCGATATTTTTACATTTCCTCCGTCATATACGGTTGCCTTGGTGCTTTCAATACTATACCAATGGCTAAATGTAAGCACACAATTTGAAGTTAAACTTACCGATAAATCCAAAGTATAATTTGCATGATCCGCATAATCCGCACCGTTTACGGTTCCCCAAACATGAGTTCCCGAAGCGGCTCCCGCCGTGGAATCCGTACCCCATTGCCATTCGGAAGAGGAACTTGAAACCAAACCGCCGTCATCACTTTCAAAATCTTCCGAATAAATTGTTGTGGTTCCCGAAGAACTTTCAAAGGAAACTTGATCGTACAATACCTTATCCGCTCTCAAATCATCTTTTGTTCTACCGCCGGATTTACTTCCGCAACCGTCTCCAAGATACAGATAACCCGATGTGCCGGCATTAAAATGGAATGTGCCCAAACTTACCCAGCTACCCGTATGTGCCGATTGATCGATAGCTACGATATGATGCCCGTTTGCATCGTAGATTTGGTATCTTGCATTGGTTGTTGCCGATGTTGCATTTGGTATATATACTTTTATTTCATAATCTCCGGCAGTTATAATATTCGGTCTCCAACTTGCGTGATAATCATCGGTTGTATTGGAATACATAGCTCCGGTCCACCAATAATTATCATTCATTCCTCCGGTTTCCCCTCTCCAATATTTCATACCTCCCGTTCCTCCGGTGTATAAGAAAAATCCCACATTGCTATCTTGATAATCATCAAAATCCTGATAAGCCAATTGCATATCGTCAATTGAAACAGTAGGTGTAACCTGATGAATATCGTGTGCAGAAACCGACCAAGCTATGGAATCCAAATTTTCATAGCCGTTATTTTCTCCCGGCCAATCATAAATCGTATCATCTCCGTCGTAACTGGGATAGCCGGGTGTATTTTTATCTCCGTATGGATCATGGTAATAAAGAAGCTTTTTAGAATCATCATATATCCCCTTAGCCAATATCAAATGTCCGCTGGAAGTGATTGTAACGCACAAAGGATAAGGATAATTATTATTTATATCTCCGGTAACAAGCGCATAGGTAACGTTTGAAGTCCAATGTTGAACGGATGTAAGCCCGTGTTTTTCCAACATCGGACGCATATTACTACTGGGGCTACCTCCGTTTGACCAATCATAATCATCTATTCCGCCGTTTGACCATGATTGACTGTATTTTACATATTCCCAACCTCGATATTTATACACATTACCGATATACATTCCCCAATGACTTATATGCGAAGATGGCGACGAGCAAGTTGTATCCCAATGTGGAAGCGGTTTGTAATACATTATTGCCATTAGTCCCGTAGCCGCGGCACAACAGCCGTATTTATGACCGTAACTATTCCAATTGTCATATACCTGATGTATATATGGCACCGATAAATTTAATTTTGATGTGGAATTATCTTTGTAAGGAAAATAATCGGCTTTGGATAAAACATCATTTGTATGATAAACTTGCAAAACATTTATTAGACGTTCCGAAGATATATTAGCTTTATAAACGGATGAAGTATAATATGTGTCAAAAATCAAATCGCCGTTTGAAATACTCGGATTCATTTCGTAAATTTCGGGTGAATTTGTTAGATTGGTTATTTTTTTTGATTTTAAATCATATAAATAAATGTCCGATGATATAAGCTGAAAGTCTTTTACTATTGTATTATTAAAAACTATTTGTGAATTAGATAACCAAAAAGCTTTCCCGTGAGCATTTAACGGTAGCAATTCCTTTTTATTAAGATTATAAAGATATATATTTTTTCCTACATCATAGATAATCAAATTACCGCCGTCCATAGCAAAATCTCCCACATAATAAGCTTGTTTCGGTGGCGTGATAATTTCGTCTTTACCCGATAAAATATTATAAATATGAATTTGTTCTTTTGCATCCCGATAAGCTAAATATTTTTTATCATTAGATAAAGCGGTTATATTTGAAAAATCGGATAAGGTTATAGAATTATTGCCAAATACAAATTTCTTACCAATCGTATAATAAATTTCTCCCGAATGTGTAAAAGCCGGTTGTCCGCATCTTTCGGAAAGTCTGTCGAGCAAAAGCATTTTTCTTTTGGAAATATTGTATAGTGCCGGAGCTTGTAAACCGGTATTTCTATCTATGTATTTAAAAACTATCAAATCGTTTTGCACATGATAATATTCACCGCATCCGGGTGAATCGGTTAATTCTATTAATCTTTTATTATTAAAAAAATAAATTTTTGAATAGTGATTATTGGTAAAGACATAACCTGAATCGGTTTTTTGCGGATTGGTGATATATCCATGTTCTTCAAAGTCATAATAATCCTTGTCACTAAAAGCGAATACATACAAAACAAAATAAAAAGAAATCACTATTAATAAGAATTTTTTCACTTTTTTCTCCTTTTTAACATTTGTTTATTGTATAAAATTTAGTAAGTTAACTATCTGTCAATCGGAAAATCGTAATTTATCATTTTTTCAAAATTTTTATAAAAGAACAATCGAAAATATAAAAAAAAAGCCCCGTTCGGGGCGAATTGAAATTCATTTTAACAGTTCTATTATTGATTTTTTTATATTCTTTGGCGCATTCTTTATTTTCATAAATTGCCCCATGGATAAATCGGGAAAACTTATGGCAATTCTGAATTTCCCATTTAAGATATAAGCCTTATTATCGGAAATATATATCTCATAAGGCAAATAAGCCGTATGTTTTTCTCCGGTTGTAAACGAATTAAGAGTTTTCATCACTATTTTATCGGAACCATCGTGATTACCGGAAATCGAGACTCCGAATAACGCTTCTTTTTTTTCGGGAAAATAAATCTTATAGATGAATCTACCGCTTTCTCTTAGCTTTTTTTCCACATCTTTTATAGCATCATTATATCCCGCATATTTTTTCACTTCGATTAAATCCGTAAAATAGGGCATCCCCATCATATAATGATATTTTCTTAATTTTTTCTCCGACAAACCTTTTTTAGCTCCGAAATCTCCTTTATTTCCCAAAACTTCGCTTAATTTTTTATAAATATCCTCCATATCGGATTTTATTCTATAAGCAAATCCCCAATATTTTGGATTTGTATAACTAATCGTTCCGTCCGTAATAGCCAATCTGATTACACTTCCGTAAATACCTTGCGGTGTTTTTTGTGCCGCTTTTTTTAGTTCTGGAAAAGTAAAAACAATAATTTTTGCATTCTCATAAGGTTTATAACTTCCCAAAATTTCAAATCCGTTTTTTTCCAAACTTGTCAATACACTATCGGCATCAATATTTCCGATGATGTAAGGTTTATACACATCTTCGGCACAGATGAACATCCCCGTAAAAATAAGTAACAATACCAACACATAAATTTTCATGGTTAAACTCCTTTTCTTTTTTTGCAACTGATTTTTCAAAACCGCTTATATCTGTCAATATCTTTATATGTTAGCCCATCAACATAAAATTTGTAAACATCAAGAAGTTAAAAAAATATTTATTGTTCACCGAAAATTGCGTTTGACAATATTTTAGTAATTCATAATTTAAGTTTAATGAAAAAATATTTGGGAGATAATCCGGTGAAAAAAAAGAATATTATCGATAACTATCTGCAACAAGCGGTATTAAGTGAAAATAAAAACAGCAAAGTTATTTTGGCAAAAGACAAAAATCAAAATGACTTAATTTTAAAGATAGTGGATCATAATTCCATTTTTTATGATTATTTTTTTGAAGAATATACCCTGATGAAGGAAATATCACATCCCAATCTGGCGGAAGTAGGTCATTTTGGTATTTATAAAAATCAATATTATTACACGATGCCTTACTATCAAACCACAGATCCCAATTCATACTGTATAGAAAACGGACAAAGAGCTTTTTTATATATTTTCACGGAGCTTTTAAAGGGATTATCGTTTTTACATAACAGAGGAAAAATACACGGCGATATATCCGACGACAATATCTTTGTTTATCAAGACAAGAATAAGATAAAGGTTAAAATTTCCGACTTCGGAATTTCTTCATTAATTGTTGCCAAAAAAATAACGGATTTATCCGGTTCGGCAATATATGTTGCTCCCGAATTGATTTCGGATTACTCACAAAAGAAATTATCTTATTCCACAGATATTTATTCATTGGGAATATATCTTTTTTCATTAATCACCGGCGAACAACCGTTTAAAAATAAAACACCCCTTATGATTTTAAAAGAAAAACTTAATAGCGTGGATATTAATTTGCTTCCTAAATTTGAAATAGATCCCGAAATTTTTTCCATAGTAAAAAGAATGATTTTACCCGATCCGAATTTGAGATATAAAAATTGCGAACAAATCTTTGAACATTTAAATCCTTTAATAATAAAATATAAAATCGATTTTACAAATTCCCTTGCAGACATCAATGTATATCCATATAGAGAAAGCACTATAAAAAAGATTCTGAATAATTCCCATAATATTATAGTATTAAAGAATTTGTATCCAAAACAAGAAAGACTGTTGGCATTTTTAAAATCATATATTACAAAAACCCAAACAACAAATAAAGAAAAAATCATTTTCATAAATAAACTGTCGGATTTGGAAAAAAGTTATTCAAATAAGTATTCAAAAATTATTATCACAACTTATGAAGAAAACATTGACTACAAAAGCTCAAATGTAGCAATCATAGATTTAAATAATTTCACAAATGAAGAGTTTACGAGGTATATAAATTTACTTTTCGGACAAGATATAAATAAAAACATCCTTGATTTCTTAAACAAAAATGCAAATCAAAATTTTGGAATAATATCTTATTTTATCGACAATGCAATTAAAAATAACGCCATATCATGCGATAAGTTAAAATTAAAAATTCAATTCGATTCGTTGAAACAATTTGTGGACAATATGCCAGAAAGATATTTTCCCGATATTGCCTCCCTTGATAAATCCACAAAAGAATTTTTACAAAAATCGGCCTTTTTAACATATAAATTTACCATTCAAGATATGAAGAATATTTTTAATATTTCCATAATAAAGATAACCGATTTTTTGGATATTTTAAAGAAAAATGAGATAATAAAACAAACTTCAAAAAACCTTTTATTCAGATATGATTTTGTAAAAGAAAAAATAAAGCAAAATACCAACGATAAGGCAAAAAAACAAATTAAAAATAGCATTATAAAATTTTACAAAGAAAAAAAGGAACTTACGGAAGAAGAAATTTATCTGTTATTCAAATACTTATTAGAGCTTAAACAATTTAAATTTGTTTTGGAAAACTATAATATTTATTTCGACAAAATAGAAAACATAAATCGAAAATTATCTTTTTTTAAATTGGTTTTTTCCGAATTTGATAATTATTTACCTATTAACCCATATGAAGCCATAAAGATTTTTTATAATTACACCAAATTTTTTTACTCTTTCCATACAATAAAAAAATTAGAACCCATTCATGATAAATTCAATAAAATTATTTCAAAATTTAGCGAAAAGAAATTTAGAGAATTGAAAATAGCCGAAAATTTTGAATGGTATTTATACAATTATAAACATTCGGAGTTGATCAAATTATATGAAGATGAAAAAGATTTTATCGAAATAATAGATGAAAAACTAAAACCCAGGATATATTACGATGTAATGAAAACATACGAATGGATGGGACAATTTGAAAAATCTTTGTCGGTTATTCCCACGTCATATTTGAAAAAAATAAGTAATCCAAGTGCAAAGATACCCATTTTAATGGAATTGGGACAAGTTAACTCTATTTTGTTTAATAATAACAAAAACCTCACTTATTTAAAAGAAGCTTATAAAATAGCTCATAAACTTAAAGATATAAATGCTGAAAGCTATTTGCTTCTACTTTTTTCCCTTCATTTTTTGGATTTATCCGATACCGAGAACGGATTAATTTATATAAAAAAAGCCGAATCATTATTAAAAAAGCATAAAAAACTTTACCATGACTATAAAATTACCCTGTATTACGCAAAATACAAATATCATTTTTTAAAACGAGATTATTTTCATTTAATTAATACCTTGGCAAAAGAACCTTTTTTCAAACAGTTAAACGGAGGATTTGCTTTATTTTTATTAACGGAGAATCTATTCATATTAGGATATAAAAAAGCAGCACTGTCGATAATTAATAAGATAAAAAAAATATTTCATTCAAATAAAGCCATTTATCTTGATATTATTAGATTAGAGGCAAAGATTTTAATTCAATACAATAATTTTGAAGCCGATAGATATGAAGATTATATTGCAGAATATGGAAAATTTTCCCAAAAAATGACATTAATAAATTTTCATATCGTACTTTTTGAATATTATCTTATAAGTAAAAACTTGGAAAAAGCTCAAAAAAAATATAACGAATTGTTTACTCTTGATAAAAAATATAATTTCATACCCGATTTAAAAGTTAAATTTCTTATTCTCTCCGGAAAATATAATTTGGAAACGGAAAGCTATAAAAAAGCTCATCAAAATATCATTAAGGCATTAACAATATCAAAAAATATAAAAAATCATTTTTCATATTCTTACAAATTCAATTTCTACGCATACGAAGTTTTAAAAAAATTATTTTTAAAAAATATAACTACCGATGATTATAAAATACCTTTGAAAAGTGCTTATTCCGACATTGCGGAAATTATAAGTTATCTGCCTAATATAAAAATGAAAAGAACCTTTAAGGAGCAGAAAATTATAAAAGAAATTTTAATGGCTTACAAAGAAGAAATGTTAACCGCCTCTATCTCTTCAAATATAATCAATTTTGTAAAAAGCATGGAAAAGATTACAAAAACCTTATCAAAAATTGAAGATACAGAAAAACTATTTAACGAAATAATTAAAATCGGTATGCAAATTTCACGAACAGAAAGGGGTGCGGTATTAATTAAAGATGATATTAATAGCGAATTACAAATAAAATATTCTATAAATATGAATAAAGAATCTTTGGAAGACATAGGAGATTTATCCGAAGACTTAATTAACACGGCTTTTTCAAAAAAACAACCAATCTTCTTTGCTGACGTTTTATCCAGCAAAAAATTCGATATGTACAAAAGTTTCGTTAATCTGAAAATTTTTTCCGTAATTGCTCTTCCTTTAATTTTGCAAAATAAAATTTTGGGTGTCTTTTATTTTGATAGCAGAAGTCTATTGGCTTTTAGTCCCGAAGATATAAAATTTTATAAAATTTTCTCGGGTATAGCGGCTTCGGCATATCAGGCTTCCAGAAACTACTTACTTCTAAAAGAAAAAAACACCACCTTACAAACGATTATTAAAAACGATATTGAAAATAAGCATATCATAGGCAATTCAGAAAGTTTGAGAAATTTACTTGCAAAAGTAGAACAAATCGCACAAACAGATGTAACGGTATTGATAGAAGGCGAAAGCGGAACTGGAAAAGAACTCGTTGCAAACGAAATATATCATAAAAGCAAAAGAAGAAACAAAAGATTTATAAAAGTAGATTGCGGAGCCTTGTCGGAATCCATAATAGAAAGCGAACTTTTCGGTCATATCAAAGGAGCCTTTACCGGAAGTATAAAAGATAAACCGGGACTATTCGAAATTGCCAACGGCGGAACGATTTTTTTGGATGAAATATCAAATCTGAATTTGAATATGCAAGCTAAATTATTAAGATTAATCCAACAAGGAGAATTTAAACGAGTGGGAGAAAATACAATAAGAAAAACCGATGTTAGAATAATAGCCGCATCGAATATCCCCCTTAAAAGCCTTGTGGAAAAAGGAAAATTTAGAGAAGATTTGTTTTTCAGATTATCGATTTTCCCTTTGGAAATACCACCTTTGAGAAATAGAAAATCAGATATCCCCATTTTAGCGGAATATTTTCTGGAAATATTCAACGCTAAATACAACAAAGACATTCAAGGTTTCGAAAATGAATGTATGAATTTATTAATGGAATATAATTGGCCGGGAAATATACGAGAACTACAAAATGAAATTGAAAAAGCTGTAATCATATCAAATACATCGTTATTGAATTCAAAATATTTTAAAAAGTTACACTCATCCAAAAAGAAAAATATTGCAAAAGAACCCGATATGGAAGAGGAAAAACTTAATTTCAAACTGCTTGTTGATAATTATAAATATAAATTAATTAAAAATGCACTTGATAAATTTAACGGAAATTGGTCAAAAACAGCCGAATATTTAGGTATAAAAAGACAAAGTTTAAAGAAAATTTACGATAGAATTATTGAAGAAAAAATCTATATGAAATAGTTTCTAATCTTCATTTTTCTTTTTTTTGCCGAAATATTTGTTTTTAATATATTGAAAAACTGCTTTTACCAATTGATACCCTTCGGGACCGGCTAATAAAAAGCCCAAACCCAACATTCCCCAACTTAATGCATAAATGCCGAATCCTATGTATGAATAAATTGCACTGTGATACCTTAACGCTAATGAATTAAATATTAGCATTCCACCCCACCCGAGCGGTTGATTGGTTACCAATAATACAATACCTATCCAAAATTTGAAAGAACGTTCGTCCAATCTGATACCGGTTTGTTCACCTATTTTTCTTAAAAATTCTTTCATATATCACCCTTTTTATCCCTAAATTTATCATTATAAATTTTTGCAAGTTATTTATCTTTTTAATAATTCCACAAAAAATACAAGTCTTTCGGAATTTAACCGAATTTATTAATTTCCCTATACTTCCATTTGTTGGGAAATATTTTTGTAGAAGATTTGATAACAATTCGAGATAAAAAAGTATTGTATAATCAAACGATACCCCCATTATCAAATAATTGTGAAAATGAAAAAATAATTGACAATTAAGCCTATCAAAAAGTATGAACCGAAAAAAAGGAAAACCAAATGAAAAATTATTTTGTCGGAATTATTATTTTGTTTCTTATTGTAAACCTTTTCGCAAAGGTGGAAATTCTGTCTCAAAATAGTGATTTAATAGATGCCAAAATAATTTTTTCCGCGAATATAAAAAATAATCATATCCTTCCGAATAATGAGTTAAGTGAAAATTTTATACGGGTTTCCGATGATTTTATTATTCCGTTTTACAAATACAATTTTATCATTCCCGATTATAATTCCGTTTCCGTTTCATACGAAATTTTGGATTCCACCTTTGTGGATTTTTCTTTTTCCGAAATTCTCTCGGACACACTGCAAACATATAAAAACAAAAAATCGATCACCTATACAAAACCATTTATATTTAGAGATTTTCGGGGAATTACCTTAAACTTTTTACCTTACAAACCTTATTACAAAGAAGACAAACTTCTTATATATAGTACGGTAGAGATAAAAATATATTCCGACACAAATAATGGCATTAATCCGCTTAACATACATCATCAAAACATACCGAAATATTTTTCCGATTTATATAAACATTTTTTCGTTAATTATTCATACCTTCGCTCAAATAATATTACTTATGAAGATATGGTAATTATATCAACCGAACCATACACAAATTATACGGAAGATTTAGGCAATATTTTCACAAATCAGGGGATACATTTTGAACTATATACCTATCCGAATGATACGGGCTTCGGTTATGAAAATGTTGCAAATTTTATTCACTCTCTTTATAGCGAAAATGAAAAACTTACGTTTGTCTTGATGATAAATGATGATATGAATCAACCCGATCAGAATCAATTAGCTTATTTGGAAGGCAATGATTTATATCCCGAATTAATTTTAGGAACACTTTGTTTTAAAGATACTTTGGCTTTTGCAAACTACAATAAACTATTAACTTCATCTTATCAAAAACCGACGAATTATATCCTTTCATTCGGAGAAAATTCGGATATAAATCAAAATACTAACGATAAGAATAATGAACAAATTATTATTTCAAATACCAAAATCAACGATAATTTTAATTATGTTTTGGATATTTCCGATATTGAACAAAAAAGTTTTTCTGACAAATTTCATAATATCTTAAGTTATAATGACATCACTTTTTTTTCTCAAGCGCCTATTTTATATTCATTATTTCATCATAATAAAATTGATATTTTTGCAAATCCCTCTTTTAAACTTATAGATAAACAATCGAAAAACAACATTTTTGAAGATGAGATAAAAATAAATTATTCAAATCCTTTATCTCTTGATATTTCCGTAAATAAGGATTATTTACCTTTGAAAAATTGTTTGGTTTCTATTTCCGATAATTCCAATGTGATAGCATCCGACTTTACCGACGAATTCGGAACAGTGAGTTTATCATTAAATAACGATAATGATAATTCACTTTATAAGGTTATCTTCTATCACAAATCCATCGGTTTTCATTATGATTTTTTTACTTCGGAAAAACCTCAAACCCAAAAAGACACCCTTGTAACATCAATTATATCGTATCCAAATCCTTATTATCCTTCAAAAAGTAAAGAACCACTTACAATATCCTATAATTTAAAGAAAAATTCTTTCGTGGAAGTAATAATTTACAATATTATGGGACAAGTAATAAAAAATCTTTATTCGGGCTTTAAAAACAAAGGTGATGTAATATTTTATTGGGACGGAAAAAACAAATTAGGACGATATGTAAGTTCCGGCACATATTACATAGTATTAAAAACCGATTATAATATAGAGACGACCAAAATACTATTGATCAAATAAGAAGATTATGCCCCTTATTCTTACAATTGACGATTCACCTTCTTTGGAAACTTATGACCTGCTTGATTTTTTGAAATCCCATCAAATTAATGCCGTATTTTTTTGCGTGGGAAAAAACATTCTAAAAGAAAAAGATGTGATAAAAGAAATTATCTCAAAGGGTAATTTGGTAGCTAATCATTCATTTTCTCACGAAAAATTTTCAAAAAAAAATGTTAATATCAGGTATGAAATTGAAGAAACTCACAAAATAATATCAGAACTGTACAATGAACTCGGTATGCAATTTTCAAAACGATTTTTCCGATTTCCATATCAGGACAAAGGAATTGGCTGGAATCCCATAAAAATAGTATTCAGACACTATTCATATAGATTTATTTTAGCTCAATCAACCTTAAAATCACTAGGTTATATTAATTTTCCAAAAGAATTTACTCAAACGGATAATTTGCTTTTAAAGATATTTATGAATGATATTGATGTTTTTACAAATTTAAATTTTAAAGATTGGAAACCTAAGAATTTATCCGCCATTCTATCAAAAATAGAACGTTTGAATTTGAGTAAAAATTACATACTTCAACTGCATGACAAAAAAGGTTTATTGGAAAATACAAAAAAAATCATAGAAAAATTAATAGAAAAAAACGCACAATTTGTGCTTCCATAGGAGTAAAAATGAAAGATTTAATTAAAAAATTAACATTAGCTTTCGGTGTTTCCGGTTTTGAAAATGAAATTTCCGAAATTGTTCGCGAGGAATTAGGTTCTATCTCGGATATTAGCAAAGACAAAATAGGAAATATCTATTGCAAGATGAAAAACGGTAAAAGAAATCCTAAAATTGTTTTTATTGCACATATGGACGAAATAGGATTTATGGTTTCGGACATTTTACCTTCGGGGCATTTGAAATTGCAAACAATAGGAGGTTGGAACCCCGCCACCTTGCAAAGCTCAAAGGTGATAATCAAAACAAATACCGGTAAAAGAATTGTGGGTATTATAGGTTCTATACCGGTACACTTTTTAGGAAAAAATCAATCTTTGCCCAAAACGGAAGATATGTTTGTGGATATAGGCGCAACTTCCTATCAGGATGTATTGGAAAATTTTCAAATCCGACTTGGTGATCCTGTTATACCCTATACCGATTTTCATTTCAGCAATCAAAACAACAGAATTTTTTCAAAAGCTTTCGATGACCGAATCGGAGTGGCGGCAATGATTGAAACCGCCAAACAAATCACAGAACATCCTAACGAAGTTGTTTTTATAGGTTCCGTGCAAGAAGAAGTAGGAGCGAGAGGAAGTATAGTAGTATCTCATAATGTGGATGCAGATGCCGTAATTGTATTGGAAGGCGCACCCGCAGACGATTTTCCCTTTTCTTCCAAAAAGCCGCAAACCGCAGTTGGTAACGGCGCTCACATACGACTGTATGATCCTTCTATGATAGCAAATAAAGAATTGGCTAAATTCATCATCCATACCGCCGAAAAAAACAATATCAAATATCAGGTAGCAGTTAGAAAAAGCGGAGGAACAGACGGTAGATATATGCATACCGCATTTATGGGAATACCTGCGATTGTATTGGGCGTTCCCGTTCGATATGCCCATAGTCATAACGGTGTAATATCTTTGGATGATTTTAAAAATTTGGTAGATCTTCTTAATGCTTTCATTATGGAATTTGACGAAGAAGCCGCCGCAAAATTAACCGATTAAATTCAATTTAACCCGGATAAATTGTACAAAAGGAAAACGAATTTTATCAGGTTTTCCTAAGGGGAATTACTATATTTGATAGTGTAAAATTTACCTTCTTTTTTGTCTTTTGCGGTAAATCTTTAAATTTCTATAAGTTAGCACCATAAAGCCGATTTTATAAAAACCTATATACAAATGACTTAACTATATTAAAAAATAATGACTTAAATATCAAAAAAGTGATTGACATAATTACCCTGTAAATCGTTATAGTACCGTTAACTTTATATAAGTTTAACATTAAAAAATATGATAAGGGGTTTATATGTCAACTAACGAATATAATGCCAGTAATATAAAGGTATTAAAAGGTCTTGAAGCCGTTCGAAAAAGACCTGCTATGTACATCGGAGGTACATCCGAACGAGGACTTCATCATTTGGTTTATGAGGTTGTGGATAATAGCATTGATGAAGCTCTTGCGGGTTATTGTAATCAAATAAAAGTTATTTTAAGAAAAGACGGTGGCGTTTCGGTGGAGGACAACGGTCGCGGTATTCCTATCGAAATGCACAAAACCGAAAAAATCCCCGCTTTGCAAGTTGTGATGACGGTTTTGCATGCAGGCGGTAAATTCGATAACAAAACTTATAAAGTATCCGGCGGGCTTCACGGAGTAGGTGTTTCGGTAGTTAATGCACTCTCAAAAAGATTGGAAGCCGAAGTGTATAAAAACGGGAAAATATATTTTCAAGCTTATGAACGAGGTTTGCCGGTTACGGAACTTCAAATAATAGGCGAAACGGAAAAAACGGGAACTAAAATAACATTTTGGCCGGATGAAGAAATTTTTGAAATGACCACTTTCAGTTTTGATTATCTTTCCGTAAGATTAAGAGAACTTGCCTTTTTGAACAAAGGTATCAATATTATTTTAATTGATGAAAGAACCGATAAAAAACACAATTTCCATTATGAAGGCGGAATTGTTTCATTTGTTCATTATCTAAATGAAAACAAAAAGCCTTTGTATGAAGAACCAATTTATATCGCGGGCAAAAAAAACGATGTTGAATTTGAAATAGCTATTCAATACAACGAAGGTTATCAGGAAACTTTATTAACTTTTGCAAATAACATTAATACCATAGAGGGCGGCTCTCATCTTAGCGGGTTTAAATCGGCACTTACAAGAGCGGTAAATGCCTATATTAAGGCATATAATCTATTAAAAAACGAAAAAGTTTCGCCACAGGGCAGTGACATCAGAGAAGGTATCACGGCTGTAATCAGCGTTAAACTAAGTGATCCGCAATTTGAAGGACAAACCAAAACAAAACTGCAAAACACCGAAGTGGAAAGTGTGGTTAATTCCATGGTTTATGAAAAATTGGTAGAATATTTTGAAGAAAACCCTTCCATAGCCAAAAAAATAGCCATGAAAGCAATAATCGGCGCGCGCTCACGAGAAGCGGCAAGAAGAGCCAGAGAACTCACACGAAGAAAATCGGTTTTGGAAAGCGGTAGTTTACCCGGCAAATTAGCGGATTGTTCCATTCAAGATCCTTCTCAAACGGAACTTTTCTTGGTGGAAGGAGATTCAGCAGGCGGTTCCGCCAAAATGGGTAGAGATAGAACTTTTCAGGCTATTTTACCCTTGTGGGGAAAGATGTTAAACACGGAAAAAGCTCGTATAGACAAAGTTTTGAATAACGAAAAAATACAACCTATCATTTTGGCTATCGGCGCAGGTATAGGAGAAGATTTTGACATCACCAAAATTCGATACGACAAAATTATCATTATGGCTGATGCGGATGTGGACGGTCAGCACATTTCAACTTTGCTTTTAACATTTTTCTTCAGATATATGCGTCCGTTAGTGGAAGAAGGTCATGTCTATTTGGCAAAACCACCTCTATTCCTTATCAAAAAAGGCAAACAAAAAATATATGTTTATTCCGACGAAGAAAGAGATGCTGTTCTCAAAGACTTGGATTCTTCCAACGTACATGTTCAAAGATACAAAGGTTTGGGAGAAATGAATCCCGACCAGCTTTGGGAAACCACACTTGATCCGGAAAAACGAACACTTGTTTTGGTTAAGATAGAAGATGCCATTGAAGCCGATAGAATTTTTACCATTCTTATGGGTTCCGAAGTTGAACCGAGAAGAAATTATATCGAACAAAATGCACAGTATATAACTGTGGAAGTATAAATTTGGAGGATTAATGATTCACGATAGATCCAGAATAGAAGTAATTGAAATTGAAGACATAATGCAAAAGTCATATCTGGCATACTCTATGAGTGTTATTGTGGCAAGAGCTTTGCCGGATGCCAGAGACGGATTAAAACCTTCTCAAAGAAGAATTTTATACTCAATGCACGAATTAAACCTCACCCCGGGAAAAGGATTTAGAAAATGCGCAAAGATTGCCGGTGATACTTCGGGAAATTATCACCCTCACGGCGAACAGGTTATCTATCCCACATTGGTGAGAATGGCACAACCTTGGAGCCTTAGATACATGCTGATAGACGGTCAGGGAAACTTCGGTTCTCAAGATGGAGACCCCCCTGCCGCTATGCGTTATACCGAAGCAAGATTGCATAAAGCCGCTGTGGATTTGATGGTTGATTTGGATAAAGATACGGTAGATTTTGTAAGAAATTATGACGATACAAGAAACGAACCTTCCGTTTTTCCTTCCAAATTCCCGAATTTGCTTGTAAACGGTTCTTCGGGTATTGCGGTAGGTATGGCTACGAATATGCCACCTCATAATATCGGTGAAGTTTGCGATGCCGCTATTGCACTTATTGACAATCCGGAACTGCAACCTATCGAACTAATGAACTATATAAAAGGTCCCGATTTCCCTACCGGTGGCTTTATCATAGGAAGAAAAGGTATTTTGGATTATTTTAACACCGGTTACGGTAGAATTATTATCAGAGGAAAAGCAAGTATAGAAACCAGAAACAACGGTACCGAATTTATCGTGATTACGGAATTGCCTTATCAATTAAATAAAACATTGCTCATCGAAAGAATGGTTTCTTTGGTTAAACTGAAAAAATTGGAAGGTATTTCCGATATTAGAGATGAATCCGGCAGACAAGGTATGCGACTTGTTGTTCAAATTAAGAAAAATGCCGATGCTCATACTGTTTTGAATAAATTATATAAATTCACACAACTTCAAGAATCTTACGCCGTAAATAACAGAGCGCTTGTGAAGGGTGTTCCGAAAGTTTTGAATATTAAACAAATGATTACGCAATATTTGGAATTTAGACACGAGGTTGTGGAAAGAAGAACAAAATACGAACTTGCCAACGCCGAAAAACGACTTCATATTTTGGAAGGCTTTAGAATTGCTCTTGATAATATCGATGAGGTAATAAAAACCATAAAACAATCACCTTCAACAAAAGAAGCGAATATAAATCTTCAAAACGCTTTCGGATTTTCCGAAGTACAGGCAAAAGCCATTTTGGAAATGAAATTGCAACGTTTAACCGGTTTGGAAAGGGATAAAATAGAACAGGAATACAACCAGCTTGTTAAAACCGTGGAAAAACTTCGTTCGATATTAGCCAGCAAACAACTTAGAATGAATATCATAAAAGAAGAACTGGAAGAAATGAAAAACAAATACAATGATCCCAGACGAACCATCATTTTGGAAGGTAGCGCCGATTTTGAAACCGAAGATCTTATTGCGGACGAAGAAATGGTGGTAACAATTTCACATCAAGGATATATAAAAAGATTTCCTATAAACACATATAAGAAACAACGAAGAGGCGGCAAAGGTCTATCGGCATCAAATTTGAAAGATGAAGATTTTATAGAAAGCATATTTGTAGCATCCACACATTCATATATTTTATTCTTTACCGATTTTGGAAAATGTTATTGGCTCAAGGTTCATAAAATCCCGTCATTGTCCAGACAAGCCCGTGGTAAAGCAATTGTAAATTTATTACAACTTGAAAAAAATGAAAAAATCGAGGCGTTTGTTACCGTGAGAGATTTCAATCAACCCGATACTTATGTGGCAATGATAACAAAAAAGGGAACAATCAAAAAAACCGAACTCAGCGCATTTTCACATCCCAGATCAAACGGCATTATCGCCATAAAATTGGATGAAGATGACAAATTGATAGATGCTCAGCTTATAGAAAAGGGAAATGACGTAATAGTAGCC
Organism: uncultured Candidatus Cloacimonadota bacterium; assembly: GCA_964619925.1. Classification (GTDB taxonomy): domain Bacteria; phylum Cloacimonadota; class Cloacimonadia; order Cloacimonadales; family TCS61; genus CAZUGB01. The sequence continues at coordinate 4,135 of CAZUGB010000094.1, read as the reverse complement.
ACAAGAAACGGCTTTGCAAATCGTTTTTCCGAAGAAGAAGTAAGAGCAACGGGAAGAAACACCCACGGAGTAAGAGCCATTTCTTTGCGACCCCACGATGAAGTTGTTTCCATGGTTATAGTAAAAAGAAAAGGAACAATTTTAGCGATAAGTGAAAACGGATACGGTAAAAGAACCTTGGTAGATAGTTATCGAAAAACACATAGAGGTGCAAAAGGCGTTATTACCATAAAAACAACCGAAAGAAACGGACATCTTATTTCCCTTATGGAAGTGGTGGATAACGACGATCTTATGATTATTACCAAAAAGGGTATTATTATCAGACAACCGGTGGAAAAAATAAGTATCATAGGAAGAGCTACACAAGGCGTACGCCTTATCAATCTTTATCCGGGTGATAAAGTTCACGATATAGCACGAATTGCCGCCGAAGATGAAACTATTGATTCCGATGAACTGATTGAAAAGGAAAAGATAGAAAAAACCACCGAAGAACAACCGGAAGAATAGATTTTTGCATCAGACCCATATATAAAAGTCTTCTCTTTTTTGAGAAGACTTTTTTCTTTTGATTTTACCATATAAAAATTATTTTAATTTTTTATTTTTTAACTAATTACGGATTTTGGCCTATCATTTTTCTTTACATATTTTTGCATTATTAAAATTTGTTCAAAAAAAAATAATTGGAGTTAGCGTATGAAAGTTTCCGAAAAAATAGCTCTTATGAAAGAAAAAGAGTCAAAAGTAAAACTAATGGGTGGAGAGGAAAGAATTGCCAAACAGCATAAAAAAGGAAAACTCACCGCACGCGAGAGAATCCTTTTACTTTTTGACGAAGGAACATTTAGAGAAATCGATATGCTTGCTCATCATCGTTCCACAAATTTCGGATTGGATAAAATCGATATACCTTCCGACGGTGTAATAACGGGACATGGTTTGGTAAACGGAAGACCTGTTTTCGCTTATTCACAAGATTTTACATCAAGAGGCGGATCTCTCGGCGAAAGACATGCCGCCAAAATTACAAAGATACAAGATTTAGCCCTAAAAGCCGGTGTGCCTGTTGTGGGATTTAATGATTCCGGCGGTGCAAGAGTGGAAGAAGGCATTGATGCTCTAAAAGGTTACGGAGAAATATTTTTTAGAAATTCCAGAGCTTCGGGTGTAATTCCACAAATTGCCGCAATAATGGGTCCCTGTGCCGGTGGTGCGGTTTATTCGCCTGCAATGATGGATTTTGTGTTAATGGTAAAAAAAACCAGCCATATGTTTATCACAAGTCCATATGTAATTAAAACCGTTACGGGTGAAGAAACCACATTCGAAGAGCTTGGCGGAGCTATGGTTCACAATACAAAAAGTGGTAACGCTCATTTCGCCTGCGATTCCGATCAAGATGCCATAGAAAAGATCAGAGAGCTTTTGAGCTTTCTGCCTTCGAACAACATGGAAGAAGCCCCCAAAGAAAATACGGCGGATGACCCCGAACGTTTATGCCCCGAGCTAAACACGATTATTCCCGATAGTGCCAAGCTACCTTACGATATAAAAGACGTTATTCACTCTATTCTTGATGAAAATTATTTCTTTGAAGTTCATGAATATTATGCCGAAAATGCTGTTGTGGGTTTTGGAAGACTTAACGGCAGAGTAGTTGGTATTATAGCCAATCAACCTATGGTATTGGCAGGATGTTTGGACATAGATTCATCGGATAAGATAAGTAGATTTATCCGCGTTTGCGATTCATTCAATATTCCTCTTATTACATTCGCCGATGTTCCGGGCTATTTACCCGGATTAAATCAGGAATGGGGTGGAATTATTCGCCACGGTGCCAAACTATTATGGAGTTATTCGGAAGCAACCGTTCCCAAACTAACCGTTATCACACGTAAAGATTACGGCGGTTCTTACATTGCCATGAGTTCACGACATCTTGGAGCCGATATGGTGTTTGCTTGGCCTACCGCCGAAGTTGCCGTTATGGGAGCACAAGGTGCGGTTACGGTAGTATCCGAATATCGTAAAAAGGTAAAAGAAGCCAAAGATCCGCAAGCAAAGATTCAAGAGCTAATCGAGGAATATGAAAAAGCATTTAATAATCCTTATATAGCCGCACAACGAGGATATGTGGATGCCATTATCGAACCTGCGGAAACCAGAAAAAGACTAATTGATGCTTTGGAAATTATGTCCACAAAATCCGAAGCGTTGCCCCCCAAAAAACACGGCAATATTCCATTATAGGACGGTTTTGATTATGTCTAACAAAGAAAAAAAGAAAAAAGCGGCTATTGCGGCGGTATTGGCGTATCTAAACGAAAAAGATGAAAATAAGAAGAAAAATAAATGGGTATTACTCGGTAGAAAAATAATAATGGATAATAATATCAAAGTTCAAACAAAAAAATTTTAATTTGGAGGAAATAGATGAAATACGATAAACATGGCGTTTTGGAAATGACAGAAATGCACTATGAGCCAAATAGACCGAAAGCATCCAATCCTATAAAAATACAAGATTTAAGTTTTAGAGACGGTCATCAATCCATTTTTGCCACAAGAGGTAGAACCGAAGATATGATTCCGGTTGCCGAAATGATGGATGAAATTGGATTTTACTCTATGGAAGTGTGGGGTGGTGCAACTTTTGACACAATGCATCGTTACCTAAACGAAGATCCTTGGGAAAGAATAAGAACATTAAAAAAATATCTTAAAAAAACACCCTTGTCCATGCTTTTGCGCGGACAAAATTTGGTGGGATATAGAAACTATGCCGATGATGTTGTGGAAGCCTTTGTTCAAAGAGCCTGCGACAACGGTATAGATATTTTCAGAGTTTTTGACGCTTTAAATGATTTTAGAAATTTTGAAGTAGCCGCAAATGTTATCAAAAAAAATAAAAAGCATTTCCAAGGAACAATTTGCTATTCTCTCACCGAACCTAGAATGGGCGGAGATGTTTTTAATATCGATTATTATCTTATGAAAGCAAAAGAACTAATTGATATGGATGTTGATTCCATTTGCATAAAAGATATGGCAGGTCTTGTTTCTCCGTATGATGCTTATAACTTGATACGCGAATTGAAAAAAATTACCGATAAGCCTATCCATTTGCACACACATTTTACTTCCGGAATGGGTGATTTGGCTATTTTTAAAGCTATCGAAGCCGGTGTGGATATAGTGGATACATGTATGGCACCTTATGCATACAGAACATCTCATCCCGCAGTGGAACCCATTGTAATATCTCTTTTGGGTACAAATAGAGATAGCGGTTTGGACATAAAAAAACTTGCCGAAATCGATAAGGAAATGGAAAAATATATCCCTAAATATCTTCAATTTGCCGATAATACCAAATTCTCCATTATCGATACAAATGTAATCTTGCATCAAACACCCGGAGGAATGCTTTCCAATTTGGTTAATCAATTACGACAAATGGATGCCTTGGATAAACTTGATAACGTTTTTGAAACTCTACCGGATGTTAGAAAAGATTTGGGACAAGTTCCTTTGGTTACACCGACCAGTCAAATAGTTGGTATTCAAACCGTTAATAATGTTCTTTTTGATGATTACAAAGGAGAATACAAACAAATAACCCAACAGGTAAAAGATTTGTGCTACGGATTATACGGAAAAACCACACGACCTATCAACGAAGAAGTTAGAAAAAAGGCTTTAAAAGATTATCCACGCGGAAATAAACCGATAACGGTTCGCCCCGGAGAAATATTAGAACCCGAACTTCCTAAAATCAGAAAAGAAGTGGAAGGCTTAGCAAAAGATATTGATGATATTTTGATAGTAGCTTTGTATCCCGTTACAGGAAAGCGTTTTTTAAGGTGGAAATACGGTTTGGAAACACCTCCCAAAGAAGTATTGCCTAAAACAATGGAAGAAGTACAAAAAGAAAAAGAACTTGTCCAAAAAGCTCTTTCGGGAGAGTTGAAAGAAAAAGCGAACATTCCTGAAAAACCGAAAAACGTTAAAGCTTTTGACGTTTTCATAGACGGAGATTACTTCAAGGTTGAAGTTGCAGAAGCCAAAAAATCCACTTCGTCTCAAAAGAAAAAAGCGGATAAGAAAAAAGATGAAATTCCCGAAA
>CAZUGB010000093.1:0-11319 GCA_964619925.1 uncultured Candidatus Cloacimonadota bacterium | reverse complement strand
TCGATAAAAAAATATTTTAATCCTTTCCGTAAACCCAAGACCAAATGTTTTTTTAATATCAATATTCAATATTTATAGCTCTTAAAATAGTTTTAATTTTATCACCGAGCGCAACTATGTTTTGCAACAATTAAATTCTTCTTTACAACAAATGCCACCACAAAAGATATGTTTGTAAAAAAATGTGTAAAAGTGGTAAAGTATGGGACTTTTTATTACTTTTGAAGGAATCGAAGGTTGTGGTAAATCCACACAAGCAAAGTTATTATCGGAATATTTGAAAAAAAACGGTTATGAAGTATTATTAACACGAGAACCCGGAGGTCCGAAAATTTCCGAGGAAATAAGAGAAATTCTTTTAAATCCGAATAACAAAGAAATGTTGCCGGAAACGGAATTGTTATTATATATGGCAAGTAGAAGCCAACATACCGGAGAGTGGATAATACCGGCATTACAAAAGGACAAAATTGTTATCTCCGACAGATATTACGATTCTACAATCGCATATCAAGGAGCGGCAAGAAACATCGATTATAATATAATAAAAACCATTACGAAATACGCAACTTTCGGTCTGATACCCGATATTACATTTTTAATAGATACACCCGCCGAGATTGGTTTATCCAGAATACAACCGGAGGAAGCGGACAGGCTTGAACAAGAATCTTTGGAATTTCACAAAAGAGTTAGAAACGGTTTTTTGAAACTATCGCAAGAAGAGAATAAAAGATTTTTCGTAATAAACGGACAATTATCCATTAAAGATATAAATATGATTATTACAAAAAAAATAAAGGAGTTATTAAAAGAAAAATATGAAAATAAGTAAATTAAGCAAAACATTAATAGTAATAACCCTTGTAAGTTGGATACTTATCGGATTTGTATTTTATCAAAATGCCAATGCCACATCCAAAAAACCCGAAAAAGAACATAAGATGAATATCTTTTCCGGTCTGGATCTTTTTAACAAAGCATTTTTCTTATTAAAAAGAAACTATGTGGATACCTTGTATGTGGATGATATGGTAGTATCGGCAATTAACGGGATTTTGGAAGAATTGGATCCTCACACCAATCTTTTTGATCCGCAAGATTTTAAAGAATTTACCACAAGTACGGAAGGTGAATTTGGCGGTTTGGGTATTTCCATAGTAAAACAAGGAGATTACATAACGGTGGTTAGTCCCATTGAAGGTACTCCGGCGTACAAAATGGGCATACTTGCAGGCGATAAAATTGTTAAGGTGGACACCACAAACATAGTGGGTATTACCACAAAAGATGCTATCAAACTAATGAGAGGTCCCAAAGGAACAAAAGTTAAAATCACAATACAAAGACCCGGAGTAAAAAAGGAACTCGTTTTTGAAATAATAAGAGATATAATCAAAATTCATTCGGTCCCCTATGTTTTCAAAATAAAAGATGATATCGGATACATAAGAATAAGACAATTCAGCAAAAACACAACTGAAGAATTTGTAAAAGCTTTGGATAAGCTTGAATCACAAGGCATAAAAGGTATGATTGTAGATTTAAGATTTAATCCCGGCGGCTTGCTAAATCAAGCGGTTAATACGGTTAACCAATTTATCGGTCCTAAAAAATTAGTTGTTTATACTAAGGGAAGAATAGAATCCGCAAATGAAGAATACTACACAAAATTGAACGTTCGCAGAAAAAAATATCCCGTAATTGTTTTGATAAACGAAGCGTCGGCAAGTGCCGCTGAAATATTCGCCGGAACCTTGCAAGATTACGACAAAGCATTGATAATGGGTAAAACATCATTTGGAAAAGGCTCTGTTCAACGCTTGTTCCCTTTACCGAATAATTACGGCATAAAAATAACCGTAGCAAAATATTACATACCCTCCGGAAGATGTATTCACAAAGATTTGAACGACAAAATATTGATGAGTAAAAGAAAAATTTCCAAAACCGAACTTGAAAAAATGAAAAAAGAAGAGGAAGAAAAAGAAAAGAAACTTATTTATCATACCCTGAATAAACACAGAGTTGTTTACGGTGGCGGTGGTATAGCACCGGATATTGAAGTTGAAGCTGACAAATTATCCAACTTCGGTGTGGAACTCAGAAGAAAGAACGAGATATTTAAATTTGCCGTTGATTATATGATTGATCATGAAAATGAGGTAACCAAAGATTTTGTTCCGTCCGACACTCTTGTGAATAAGTTTTTGGAAAAAGTAAAACAAGATTCCATAGAATACACGCAAGCGGATCTTGATAGTACCTATTCATGGATAAAAAACACCATCAGAAGCGAAATAATAGGGAAAAAATTCGGTCCGCAGGAAAGCTATAAAATTTCCATAAATGAAGATAACCAATTACAAGAAGCCGTAAAAGTTTTTGAAAAATTCGATTCATTGAACAAGATGTTTAAATATGCACAAAAATTAAGTAAAGAAAAAGCAGAGAACAAAGAATAAAAAAAAGGGAAGCGAAAATTCGCTTCCCTTTATTTTTTAATATCGTTTCTTTTCCTTTACTCTTGCCGCTTTACCTTTCACTCTTCTAAGATAGAAAAGTTTGGCTCTTCACACTCTACCGTGGCGAACCACTTCGATTTTTTGAATATTCGGTGAGTAATAAGGAAAAATTCTTTCTACTGCCACACCGTTACTGATTTTTCTAACGGTAAATGTTTTGGAGATTTGCATTCCTCTTTTTTGAATAACAATTCCTTGAAATATCTGAATTCTTTCTTTTGAGCCTTCTTTAATTTTGTAATGCACTTTTATAGTATCGCCGACATTGAATTCGGGATGCTCTATTTTTTGCATATGTTCTTTACCAATTTCGTAAATGATGTCCATCATTCCTCCTTTATTTCTCGGCAAACAATCTGTCCAAAATTATTGCTACGGCGCTACGAACGGATAGATGATTAAAATTAAAACCTTTTATCGGTTCTAAAATAAAGTCCGCACGCATATGAACTTGTTCGGACAAGCCGTTACCGGTTCCGAATAGGATCAAAAGCGGTTTTTCAAAATTCTTCTTTTTTAATTCTTCAAAACCGATTTGATAATCTCGTTCATTTGCCGTAGTAGTAACTATTATCGGAAGATCATTTTCCTGTCTTTTTATTTCATTTATGCAATTTTCAATAGTGTAGGCAAATTTAACCAATGATAATGCTTCCACACGATCGCCGTTATATTCTTTCGCTATTTTTGTATTCCAAAATTTTAGCACTCGTTCCAAAAAAAGATACTGACTTTCCAACGGATTTATAATAAAATATCCCGCCATATCAAAGGTTCTTGCCGTTCTTGATATATCGTGAATATCCATATTTGTAATGGAAGTTGTGATAATATTTCCGAATTTATCGATTACGGGATGATGCACCAAGCCTATATAAGTTTTTTTTCTATTCATTTAGCAAATCCGGTCTCACCTTTTTAGTAAGCTCCATAGCCTTTTCTTTACGCCATTTCTCAATCTCTTTATGATTTCCGGATAGAAGAACTTTGGGAACTTTCATACCCATAAAATCGGAAGGACGAGTATAAAGCGGTGCATCAAAAAGTTTGTTCTGATGAGAATCCGTAAGAGCCGATTCTATATTATTAAGCACACCTTTTTGAAGTCGCGCCACCGAATCTACAAAAATCATGGCAGGTAATTCACCACCTGATACAACATAATCGCCAATAGATAATTCGTAATCAACAAAAGCTTCCCGAATACGATAATCTATTCCTTTGTAATGACCACACAAGAGAATAATCTCTTCAAAAGAGCTAAAATCATTAACGATTTCTTGATTTAGCAATTTTCCCTGTGGTGTAAAATAGATAACCGGAATATCTTTTTTATCTTTGGCAAAAGAAATGGCTTTGTAAAGGGGTTCGGGTTTTAATACCATTCCCGCACCGCCTCCATAGGCATAATCATCTACCGTGTTGTAGTTATCTTCCGAAAAATCTCTGATGTTAATAAGAGTAACCTCTATCGCCTTTTTATCGATTGCTCTTTTTACAATGCTGGCATTCAAAAAACCAGTAAACATCTCGGGAAACAGAGTGAGAATTTTTATCTTCATATCAAATCTTTTAACTCTTCAAAATTATGCAGATGAATTTCTTTATTTTTTTTATCTATTTTTTTTATAAAATGCTCCACGTTCGGAATGGTAATTTCTTTATCCGAAGAGAGCTTAATTTCAAAAATATCATTAAATTTACTCTGCAAAACACCTGTTACCTTGCCGATAACTTTTCCTTTGAGAATCACTTCAAAATCATTAAAAAGCAAATCGGGCGGTAGATTGGGTACATCTTTCTTTTCGATACACAACTTCACTTTTCCGTCGGATACAATATCGTCATAAAGTTCTTTTTCAAGAAGTTTTATTTTATATCCGCGATCATATTTCACATCATCTATGGTTACATATCTCACACTATAATCTTTAAAGATCAAAAATACATCGGAAAATTTTTCGAAAAAAGAATCAATTTCCCAAGTAAAAACAAATTTTATAAAATTTTCTTCGTCGATTTTATTACCAAGTTTACCTACTTGGAACAGATCGGTAATCTTCATTATTCAACAATTTCCAGAGCGGTTCTTTTTCCCTCTCTTGCGGAAATTGCTTTTAATATGGTTCTTATGGCTTTTATATTTTTGCCTTGTTTTCCTATAACTTTGCCAATATCTTCCTTGGCAAGCTTTACTTTGTAAACTTCCACGTCGTTTCTATACTCCGTATCAATTTGTACGGCGGCAGGATCGTCAACCAGAGCTTTTAATATAAATTCTACCAAATCTTTCATTATTTGGAAAATCTCATATTATGCCATTTTTCCATAATACCGGCTCTTCTGAAAAGCGATTTAACGGTATCTGTGGGTTGAGCACCTACTTTTAGCCATTCGATAGCTTTATCAATATCCACTTTTAATGTAAGCGGATCGGTTTTGGGATCGTAGTATCCCACGGATTCGATGTATGCGCCGTCTCTTTTTTTACGGGCATCTACCGCTACAATTCTATAGAAGGGTTTATCTCTTCCACCCATTCTTTTAAGTCTTAATTTTACCATATAATATTCTCCTTATTATCTAATATAAATTTTTGTGTGCAAAGAGTTTTATTAGTGTATTTATCGTCAAGCATATTTTCTATCAAAAGGGTAAGTTATTGCCTTTTAGAAAGTTGGACTTAGTCATCTTTTTCATCATTTTTTTCATATCTTCAAACTGTTTTAGCAATCTGTTTACCTGCTGAACACTTGTACCGCTACCTTTTGCTATTCTTAACCTTCTGCTACCGTTTATAATAATGGGTTTCTCACGTTCACGCGGTGTCATAGAATATATTATCGCCTCAATATGTTTTAATTCTTTTTCATCAACATTGGCATTTTTTAATGCCTTCATATTTATTCCGGGAATCATTCCCAAAATTTTATCCAGAGGTCCCATTTTTTTTATTTGTTGCAATTGATTTAAAAAATCATTAAGATCGAACTGATTCTTTTTGAATTTTTTTGCTAATTTTTCCGCTTCTTTTTGGTCAAATGCTTGTTCCGTTTTTTCTATCAGGGTTAGGATGTCTCCCATTCCCAAGATTCTACCCGCCATTCTATCGGGATGAAAAACCTCAAAATCTTTTATCTTTTCACCGGTTCCCACATACACTACCGGTTTATCCGTAATTGCTCTAATTGACAAAGCGGCTCCGCCTCTTGCATCACTATCCATTTTAGTTAGGATTACACCGTCAAATTCCAATTGTTCGTTGAATTCTTTTGCCACGGTAACCGCATCCTGTCCTGTCATTGCATCTGCTACAAAAAATATGAAGTCGGGATCTACAACTTTTTTTAAATCTTTTAATTCCTTCATCAACTTTTGGTCGATATGAAGACGACCCGCCGTATCAAAAATCAGTAGATTATACCCTTCTCTTTCTGCTTCTTTCAGGGCTTTTTTGGCTATCTTCACCACATTTTTCGATTTATCAATGGAAAAAACGGGGATACCGAGCTGTTTTCCCAATACTTTTAGCTGTTCTATAGCCGCCGGTCTGTAAACATCGCATGCCACAAGCAAAGGTTTGATGTCTTTTTTACGTAATTTGTTTGCCAGTTTTGCGCATGTGGTGGTTTTACCCGAGCCTTGCAAACCCACTAACATAAATTTGTTAATTCTATTGGAATGAAGGCTGATATCCAAGCCTTTGTCTCCCATAAGATGTTTTAATTGCTCGTGAACAATTTTTACAACCTGATGACCCGGTGTGAGGCTTTTGCTCACCTCTTGACCAACTGCGCGTTTTGCTACTTCGTTGATAAAGTTTTTTACTATTTTATAATTTACATCGGCTTCCAAAAGTGCCAATCTAACTTCACGCAAAGCATCTTTAATATTATCTTCGGTTAGTTTTCCTCTTCCCTTTAACTTACCGAATATCGTATCGAATTTTTCCGTTAAATTATCGAACATTGTTGTTCCCCTTTAGTTTTTTGATGCTTTCTTTATAATCGGAAGAATTAAAAATATAGGAACCTGCCACGAGGATATCCGTTCCTACTTTTTCCAATTCTCTTGCGTTAGTATCGTTTACTCCCCCGTCCACTTCAATAAGCAGATAAGGATTTAATTTTTCACTCAATTCCCTTAATTTTTTTATTTTTTTATAGGTATTAATGATAAAACTTTGTCCTCCGAAACCGGGATTAACACTCATTACAAGAACAAAATCAATTTCCGATATAATATCTTCCAAGATAGAAACAGGTGTTGCCGGATTAATGGCAATTCCTACCTTACAATTTAATTTCTTTAATTTTTGAACCAATCGATGATGGTGGAAAACGGTTTCGAAATGAAAAGATACGTAATCGATTTTGTATTTTTCCACCAGAGACAAGTAATCATTCGGGTTGGTGACCATAAAATGCGCATCGAGTTGAAAATCCGTATTCTTTCTTATGGCTTTAATTATCGGATCTCCGAATGTGAGATTGGGAACGAAATGTCCGTCCATAATATCCAGATGTATAAGGTCTGCTCCCGCATTGATTACAGAGCTTATTTCTTTTCCTAATTCCGAAAAATTCGCAGAAAGTATAGAGGGTGCTATTTTTATCATAATTCCGTTATATAAAAAACAATCTCAGTAATTTCAAAACCGAGATTATTATTCAAATCCTTTAATATTTTTTTTTTCATCAACAGTAATTCTTGTAACCACACGCTATTGGAAACACCTACAAAGAGAACACCGTCCTTTAATTTTTTTACTTTAGAGTGTTTTGAAAGTGTTTTGCCTACTACTTTTTTCCAAAGCATATAGGCTGTGGCAAAATCTTTAAATTTATCACCGGCGATAGCAAAAATCAGATTTGATATTGTATCACCGGCTTTTTTAAAGTTCATTCCGTCGATTCTGTATCCGTATCGTTAGTTTTGGTAAATAATGAAATTCCCCACCATGCAAAAACAGTTAAAGACAAAGCGGACCAATAAGCCAATCCCAAGGCATTATAGCTACTGTCGTATTGAATCATAACAATAGCGGGAATTGCAGATAAAACGATAAAAATCAAATATCCCAAAAATACCATCAATCCGTTTTTACCTGCGTTTTTATTTATCAATTTAACGGTAAATGCACCTATCACAATCAAAACAAATGTAATTAAAGAGATAAAAAGATAAATTGCAATAGGGAAATGATAACCGGCAAGAATAATATCCGGAACAGCCAAAGCCAATAAAATTAAAAATACACCTATTATTTTGTGGATTAGAGCTTTATTTTCCGGTTTTGTTTCTTCGATTTCTTCTTTCTTTCTTGATACGAAAAGATATACGCCACCAAAAACCAAAAGAAAGAAAACCAAATAAGCCGGTACTCCAACTTTAGGATTATCGGTAGCAAATCCCAAAGATGCCAAAGCGGCGAAAAGAGCTACCCAGCCTAAAACTTTACCTACGAGACTCAGAGTTTCCTTCACGAAAACCTCCTCATTATTTTTTACTCTTTTTCAACATTTATTTTTATAACACTTTTTATGTCCTGCGTAAAAACTATTTCAACTTCGAAATCTCCGAGTTCTTTTATGTGTTTTTCCATTTTAATTTGAGATTTTTTAATATCAAATCCCAATTCTTTTAATGCTTTGGAAATATCAACTTCGGAAACCGAGCCGTAAAGATGATTATTTTCATCAGTTTTTCTTTTGAAGGATAGATTTACAGACTGTAATTTTTCAGCAAGTATTTTTTGTTCCGTTATATATTTTATTCTTTCTTTTTCCGCTTCTTCCTTGATTTTTTCAATCTTTTTCAAATTTAATTTTGTTGCCATTATAGCGAATTTTTTAGGTAAAAGATAATTTCTTGCATAGCCGTTTGCAACTTTTACCACGTCACCCGCTTGACCTACTTTATATATATCCTTGAGTAATATAATTTTCATTTTTCCTCCATTTATAAAATTATTCAAAGCTTTTATTTAATTTTCTCATATCAATCCAAATATCTAACAAACCGGTAAGAGCTACCAGTATCAAAACAAAAGTGTTAAACAACAGAGATATTATCAAAAGTATCAGTAAAACCTTTGAGCGGGCAAAAGCCTTTCCCCAAAAGTAATCGAGTATCGAAAATCCCTGTATTAAAAACAAGGTTGCCAAACTCACCGTTAAATTAACTCCTATCCGCTTGAAAGAAGGTATCAAAATCATTACCAAGCCCAAAATGAGAAAATACACACTAATGTAGGGTAATCTGAAAGTTTTGTGAATAATCGATTCGCTTCTCTTTTTCAGCATTAATAATATTCCGAGATAGAAGAAAAACATTTCGCTGATATTCCATATTGCCACTTGATAATTAGTTAAAATATTTTTCATTCTGTACATAACGTCTTTTGCTCGCATTAATTTATCGGTATTTTTCGCCAGACTTTTTTCCAGCAATTCCACATAAAGCTGATAAGCCGATGTAATGGTTTGAGTTATCTCTTTTGAGAAAAGGTAATTTCTAACAAATCCGTAAACCAATCCGATAAAAAATGCTACGAATATAGCTTTGGGAATACTTTTTGAGGAATTTACCCCCCAAAAAAAGACAATACCCACAAGCGAACATCCCACAAAAGCATCCGTTAAATTCAGTAATGATATTTGATTTTTTCCAAGCAGAAAAATCACAACCAAAGCGGCTATGTTAACAACCCAAAACACTCTATTTTGCTTCGGCAAAAAATATTTATAACCGAATCCGACTATTAAGAACAAACCCCAGAAGGGGGATAAAAAAGATATGAATGCTGCTAATATTGCAACAAGATACATTTATTCTTCAATAAAAGGTAATAATGCCATTATTCTGGCTTTTTTTATTTCATTAGCCAATTTCCTTTGATGTTTGGCACAAGTACCCGTAAATCTTCTCGGGGTAATCTTAAAACTTTCGGAAACAAATCTTTTTAAAAGATCCACATCTTTGTAATCGATTTTTACATCTCTGTGAGCACAGAAATAACAATATTTTTTCTTATATGAAAATCTTCTTTTTTTATATTTGTTAATGCTTTTTTCGGTATTTTGTGTTTCTACTACTTGTTCTTCCATAATTATTCTCCTTAAAATGGTACTTCGTCATCTTTTGTAGTTTCTACCGGTTCTTCGGTAGGCAAATTAGGGGGTTCTTCTTCAACAAATTGCGCATCTTCTCTTTCGAGAAAATGGATTCTTCTTCCAACTATTTCGGTGATTTTTCTATTTTGTCCCGTGGAATCCGTGTAAGATCTGGTACGTAAATATCCTTCCACCAATATGGGGCTTCCCTTTTTCAAAGCTGATGAGCATTGTTCCGCAGTTTGCTGCCAAACAATAACGTTTATGAAACTTGTTTCGTTTTGCCATTCGCCGTTTTGTCCCTTATATGCTCTATCAAAAGCGATTGGTAAAGTTGCCACCGGCGTTCCCGTTGTTGTGTAACGCAATTCCACATCTCTTGTCAATCTACCGCTTAAAAGCAGTGAGTTAATTCGAGGAAAATTTAATTTTTTTGCCATGTTATCCTCTTAATTTTCAAGAGCCAAAACATTAAATCTAATAATGGAATCGGAAATACGATATTTATTTTGAATCTTTTTAATCTGGTTCGGCTCTATTTTAAAATAATTAACAAAATAGTAACCTTCTCTCATCTTGTTAATTTCGTATGCGAGTTCTCTTTTTCCCCACTCGTCACTTTTCACCAATTCTCCGCCGAAGCTTTCTATCATTTTGATAATAGCTTCGTTTTCTTTGCGCGCACCTTCGTCTCCCAGCTTAGCCGAGAGAATAATCATGCTTTCATAATCTCTTTTCATACTACTCTCCTTTGGTCTTTTGATTCTAAATTCTTTTTTAGAATAGGATTATTTTTACTGTTATAATCTAAAATACTCTTAAAATCTTTTGTGGCATAAAGCTCCAGAATTTCATTTATAAACGGAACGATTTCATCGATTTTTTCCAGTTCTTCATCACTAAATCTTGAAAGAACATAATCTTTCAAATCTCGTTCCTCATCTGATTTACCCACGCCTATTCTTATTCTTTTGTAATTTTTTGAGCCTAATGCTTCGGATATGGATTTCAAACCGTTATGACCTCCGTCTCCGCCGCTTTCTCTTATTCTTACCATGGATAACGGAAGATTTATATCGTCCACTATCACCAAGATATCATCAAAGCCGTACTTTGTTTTAACCGACGTTACAGCCTGTCCGCTAAGATTCATATAAGTTGTAGGTTTTATCATCAATAAGTTTTTGTATTTGGCAAAAAAATATTTTTTCTCTTTTTTAAAATCCAAAGATTTACTTTCCGCAAACTTATCTATCAGATAAAATCCTACATTGTGTCTGGTAAACTTATATTCATTACCGTAATTTCCCAGCGCAACAACGAGCTTCATTATTTATATGTTATTCTTGAGTTTCCGATTCTTCGTCTTCGGTTTCTTCGGTAGTTCCAGCTCCCTTTCTTGGTGCTAAAATCGAAACGATAGGTGTATCTGCCGGTAATTTGATTTCAAAAGCGGGATTTAATTCAATATCCGACAATCTGATTGACCCTCCGATTTTCAAATCTTTTATATCAACCACAATATCTTCGGGAATTTCTTTTGGCAAACAAGTGATGTCTAACATTCTGTGATGAACTTCCATTATACCGCCTTCTTTTACACCTTTTGCTTCACCTTCAAATTTAATGGGAATACTTACGCTAATTGGAGTACCCTGATGAAGATGTAAGAAATCAAT
>CAZUGB010000092.1:0-3383 GCA_964619925.1 uncultured Candidatus Cloacimonadota bacterium | reverse complement strand
GAAAAGCTTTGAATTCCCAATTCGATAGTTCGTACATTATATTTATAAAGAAAATCAAGAATACCTTCATCAATAAAATCCGGACGAGTAGATATTCGTATGGGAACTTGCGGTGCATATGTATTTGCTATTTCCAAAAGTTTTTTTTGAAGTTCAATATCAAGACCGGTAAATGTGCCGCCATAAAATGCAATTTCGTCATAAGATGTTTGATAACGGCTAAATTTTTTTATTTGTGATGTGATATTATTAAAATTTATTCCGCGTGATTTTGTAATATCAAATTGATTGCAATAAATACATTTGAATGGACATCCGAAATGCGATATAAAAATAGGCAAAATTCTCATTTAGATTATACCTAATTTTTCACAAGCACTCTTTGCGGCTTCTTGTTCCGCACTTTTTTTATTCTTTCCTTTACCCGAGGAATATAATTTGTCATTCAGATACATTGCTACTGTAAAAATCTTATTATGGTCAGGTCCTTCCTGATCAACAATTTTGTATATAGGCACGATATGATATTCCTTTTGAATATATTCTTGTAAAAGACTTTTGTAGTTTTTTAAATAATTATTATCAAGCAGAGTTTTAAAGTCATTTATAATTTTTTCTTCTATGAATGTTTTTACCGGTTTTATACCACCATCCAAATAGATTGCCGCAATTATAGCTTCAATGGTATTTCCCACAATTGTTTGTTTGCCTTTGTTATTACTTATCCTTGTAAATTTAAGATATTTATCAAGATTTAATTCATTGGCTTTGTAAGCTAAAAATTTTCTTGAAACCAACTTGGATTTTATTTTTGTAAGCTCGCCTTCTCTTTTTGAAGGATAGCTGTTAAATAGATTTTCCGTAACAATAAATCCCAGTATTGAATCGCCTAAAAATTCCATTCGTTCGAAATGAGAGTATCCGATTTTATCATCGTGTTTTGAAGAATGTATTAATGCAAAGGCTAAAAGTCTTTTGTCCTTAAATGTATAATTAAGTTTTTTTTCTATCTCGGATAATTCACTTGAATTATCCTTGTGAACAATAATGTTTTTTATAAATTCGTAAAAATTCAATTTTCCCAAAAAAAGAAAAGAGGGGAAAACCCTCTTTTATAAATCGTTGTATCTTTTAAAGATTATCACACCGTTATGTCCGCCAAATCCCAACGAGTTACTCAAAGCAACATCTACCTTTTGTTCAATTGCTTTATTAGGAACATAATCAAGATCACATTCCGGATCAGGATTTTCCAAATTTATTGTGGGATGTATGATGCCGGTTTCAATGGTTTTACAACAAACGATAGCTTCTATACCTGCTGCGGCACCAAGCGAATGTCCTATCATTGATTTTGTGGAATTAATCTTTAAATCATATGCTTTTTCGCCGAAAACCGTTTTAAAAGAAGCGGTTTCGTTTTTGTCATTTAAAGGTGTGGATGTTCCATGTGCATTGATATAATGAATATCATCAGGTGTGAGATTTGCATCTTGCAGAGCTATTTGGATAGCTCTTGCTCCACCTTCGCCGTTTGGTGCGGGTGCGGTGATATGATAAGCATCGCAAGTAGCTCCGTATCCGACTATTTCCGCGAATATTTTTGCTCCTCTTTTTTTAGCATGTTCCAGCTCTTCCAAAATTAAAATTCCCGATCCTTCGGCTAAAATAAAACCGTCTCTTTCGGCATCGAACGGACGACAGGCTTTTTGGGGTTCATCGTTTCTGGTGCTTAAAGCCTTCATAGAACTAAAACCGGCAACGGTAAGGGGTGTAACGCTAGCTTCCACACCGCCCGAAACCATAATATCCGCATCACCGTATTGAATGGTTCTAAATGCCGTACCCAAAGCATGATTTGCAGAGGCACAAGCGGATGCAATGTTAAAGTTTACCGAACGTAAATTCCATTCGATAGCTATTTCCGCAGAGGCGGCATTAGAAATCATTTTCGGAATGAAAAACGGACTTACTTTTTTGGGTCCTTTTAATACGAACTTTTCAGTTTCCTTTTCAAAAGTAAACATACCTCCGATACCAGTGGCTACCAATACACCTACTCTATCGGGATCGTATGAAGATAAAAATCCCGATTGTTCTATGGCTTGTCTGGCAGTATATAAAGCGAAAATCGAATATAAATCCAATTTTTTTAATCTTTTTCTGTCAAAATATTGATTAGGTTGAAAGTTTTTTACTTCTCCGGCAATTTTTGAAGAATATTGATCATCAAGCTCAAATTTTGAGATTGTATCGATGCCGGATTCTCCCTTTATTAATCTTTCCCAAAATTCTTCTACCGTATTGCCAAGAGAATTAATTGTTCCCATACCGGTAATAACGACTCTTCGTTTCATCTATTTTCACCTAGTTATTTTAATTGTAAAAGTGTAAAAAACGGGGGCATTATGCCCCCAAGATTCTAATGATTTTTCTACTTTGTTTTTTCTTTTAAATAGTCGATTACTTTACCTACGGTTGTAAGACCTTCGGCTTCTTCGTCAGGTATTTCAATATCAAATTCTTCTTCTAATTTCATTATTAATTCTACCGTGTCCAAAGAATCTGCGCCAAGATCTTCGATAAAGCTGGCTTCAGGCTTTACTTCACTTTCTTCAACGCCTAATTCATCTACTATGAGTTCTTTTACTTTTGCTTCAATGTCCATTATTTTCCTCCTAATAGTTTTTTTACGAAGCAATGCTACATTATTAGTCCGCCGTCAACTTGAATGGTTTGTCCTGTAATATAGCCGGATAAATCCGATGCTAAAAACAAACACAAATCAGCTACATCTTCGGGTTTACCCATTCTGTTCAACGGTATCGCTTGTCTATAACTTTTTATTACGTCTTCCGATAATTTTTTTGTCATTTCGGTTTCAATAAATCCGGGGGCTATGGCATTTACTCTAATGTTTCTTGATGCGAATTCTTTTGCAGAGGATTTTGTAAAAGCTATTATTCCGCCTTTTGAAGCGGCATAATTTGCTTGTCCCGCATTTCCCATTATTCCGATTACGGAAGCAATATTGATAATAGAACCGCTTCTTTGTTTAAGCATAAACTTTGAAACTGCCTTCGAGCAATTAAAAACTCCTTTTAAATTAATAGCAATCACCTTGTCCCAGTCTTCTTCTTTTAAGCGCAAAAGCAAATTGTCGCGCGTAATCCCTGCATTGTTAACTAATATATCAATCCTCGAAAACTTGTCAATAATTTTATTAACGGCATCTTCCACTTCTTTCAGATTTGTCACATCTACCTTAAAATATTCAGTTTCTGAATACCGGGATAAATCGTTTTTTGCCAAAAAAAGCTTATCCTCCTGCACATCAAATAAAATTACTTTAGCTTTGCTTTTAGCAAAACTAACAGCTATTT
>CAZUGB010000091.1:0-3875 GCA_964619925.1 uncultured Candidatus Cloacimonadota bacterium | reverse complement strand
GAAATCAGAGATGAAGAAACCGCCGATATATCCATCAAATTTTCATTAACCGGTCACTTGGTATTTACCACACTTCACGCAAATGATGCACCTTCCACAATTACACGTTTAATCGACATCGGTATTCCTCCATATTTGGTGGCATCTTCTCTAAATTTGGTTATGGCTCAGCGTTTGGTAAGAAAAATCTGTCCTCATTGCAAAACAAAATATACACCAACCGAAAAAGAATTGAGAGATGCGGGTATCACGGAAGAAGAAGCCAAAGAAATTGATTTCCAAATAGGAAGCGGATGTGTGCATTGTGATAACACGGGGTACATCGGTAGAACAGGTATTTTTGAAATGCTCGAAGTTACTTCGGATATAAGAAAACTGATATTTGAAGGCAAAAACCAAGAATACATCAGAGAAGCGGCAATAAAAAACGGTATGAAAACTCTTCACGAAAGTGCTGTGGAAAAAATGAAAAACGGTGTTACAACGATTAGAGAAGTAATTAAATTAACAGTTACTGATTAAAAAAACAAAGAGAAGGTTAAATTATGGCTGGTTTTCAGTATATAATAAAAGATCCCAAAGGAACAAGAGTAGAAGGTGTAATAAGAGCTTCGAATATGGATGAAGCGGTAGAAAAGCTTTCTAAAGACGGGAATATGATCATTTCCATTAAATCCGCTTCGGAAGCCGCTCTACGAGGTGAGAAAACACTTTTCGACAAGTTAATGTTTTCGCTTTTCAAATTAAAAACAGCGATTCCATTAAAAACATTGGTGTTTTTCACACGTCAATTATCCACAATGTTCTCAGCGGGATTAACTATTGAAAAATCTATTTCGAATTTGGCTAAAGGTGAAAAAAACAAGAAATTTAAAAAAGTTTTGATAACATTAAGTAATGACATCAAAAAAGGTTTCAGTTTATCTGAAGCTATGGAAAGACATCCCGGTGTTTTTGATCCTTTGTATGTATCTTTGGTTAAATCCGGTGAAATTTCAGGTACATTACACACTGTTCTTTCCGGATTAGCCGATTATCTTGAAAAAATTGAAGATACACGTAGAAAAGTGGTTTCGGCTATGTCTTATCCCGCTTTTATCTTGGTATTTCTTATCATCGTTACTTTTTTGATTTTCTATTTGATTATACCTAAATTTGCCACTGTATATGCAATGTTCAATGCAAATTTACCATTACCCACTTTGATTGCGGTTAAGATTAGCGAGATAATAAAGAACAATGTATTCTTCACGTTTTTGTCGGTACTTTTTGTAGCTTTCTTTTTATACATTTTGTATCTTTCGGACAAAGGACGCTACATTATTGATACGTTGCTTTTGAAAATGCCGGTAATCGGAAATATTGTTACACACTCGATAATGAGTAAATTTGCACGCACATTCAGTATTTTGATGTCCGCCGGTGTTCCGATTATGGATACTATTAACTTGGTGGAAAACGTTGTGCAAAATGCGGTAATACAAAAGGCAATAGCGGAAGCAAAAGAATTGGTAAAGGAAGGTTATACCGTAGCAAGCGCTTTTGAGAAAACGGGTGAATTTCCACATACTCTTTTGCAATTGATAGCTACCGGTGAAGAAACGGGAGAAATGGACAAGCTACTTATGAAAGGTGCGGAATTCCATCAAAAACTGCTTGATAGTGTTATCGACAGACTTACAAGTCTTATAGAACCTTTGTTGATTGTGTTATTAGCCGTAGTTGTAGGCGGTATTGTGATAATAACTTATCTGCCACTATTTAACATTGGTAATGCAATGACCGGTGGTGTGAAATAAACAAACATATTTGGCTCGGCTTTTGCCGAGCTCTTTTTTTATGATAACTATTTTTTATATCACTATTTTTCTAATCGGATTGGCTTTCGGAAGTTTTTTTAATGTGTGCATTTATAGAATACCGAATAAAGAATCTATCGTGTTCCCTCCCTCTCATTGTCCCGTATGCAAAAAAAGACTTAAACCTTGGCAAAACATTCCGCTTTTAAGCTATATTTTATTAGGCGGTAAATGTTACTACTGCAAATCTCCTATTCCTTTCAGATATTTTTTTGTAGAATTTATTACACCGATTTTGTTTATTTATGCCTTTTATATTAATCATCAAAATCCTAATTTTCAATACTTGGCTAACGTAATTTTTATCTCTTTTTCCATAATTATTTTTTTTATAGATTATGACAAAGGAATTATCCCCGATGTTTTGACTTATCCCCTGATACTAATCGGATTGATGTTTTCTTTGTTAAAGGGAGGTATTACTCCGCTTCAATCATTGATCGGCGGGATTGGTATTTTTGCATTTCTTTTTTTAATGGCATATGCTTGTGAAGTGATAAAAAAGCGTAATTGCATCGGCGGTGGTGATTTGAAATATTTGGCGGCTATCGGTGTCTTTTTCGGTATATTCCCTGTTTTTTTTATTTTGTTTATTGCCTCGATATTGGCGATTTTGTTTGTTATAGTCGTTAAACACAACCTAAAAAAATCATTCCCTTTCGGTCCTTTTATCGCTTTAGCATCTTTGATATATTTATTTTGGGGAAAAGATATAATTGCCTTTTATATAAACACATTTTTAAATGGTTTAACATATTAAATTTTCCCCGAATACTCATAACAATTGTTTTTATTTTTGATACAACGCTTTTTAGAAACTAAAAGAAAATTGGAATTGCTAAAAAATATCAATAAATTGCGCATCTTTTTAAACTGAAAATACGAGTCTTAAACTACGGCTTGTAATAGAATTCATTTGCACCGTCGGGAGGTTGTATTTTTATTAATTTATCAAAAAGTTCTGTTTTTCTAATAAATTTATCGGAATTAAATTTGTTTTTATAATTAATTTCAACTAATCCAAAATAATCTAAAAATCTATCAAAAGTTCTTAATGAATAACATTTATAAAATTCCTCTTCACTTGTACCGAATCTTGGAGTTTCAAGCTGTTCCAATAATTTTGGAAATGCTGATAAATATTTTTTTGCATAAAATAAATCTTGTCGTTGTATATTACCATACTTGCTTAATAAAATAAGTGAAAACCCAAAACCAAATTGTCCTATTCCATTATCACCGTATGCATCAAAATATCCCCAATTAAGTTTTGTTTCAAATGTTTTTAAGATACTTTTTAAAAGTTTAAAGTTGTTTTTTAATTCGTTTTTTCCTTTTTTTGTTAAACTTAATTTCTTATTTCTTTTTTTTACAAGTCCAGATAACTGAAGGATAATTCTTATCAGATTTATCGAAATTGCATCCCTCTCTCTATAAAGTTTATATGTTCCGGCTTCAATCGGTTCTTCTTTTATATAATGTTGACGATAAATATCGGAAACAATTTTAAGAGGTAAAGAACCTCCCGCTGTAAGTTTTAATTCTCCCATATCATAAATAATTTGTAACAAATATTTTATTTGATTTAAAAAAGGTATCTTTTTAAAATCTGCAACAGATAATTCAATTAATTGTATCGGACTATTTTCTCCAAATGTATCAAAAATAATAGTATGTATTTCATTTGAAGAATATCCTTCAAAATTACTAATCTCGTATGTATTAAAATTCATCCGTAAATCCTATGAACCGCAATTCAGGATTTTTTATCTGTGTTATTATTGTTGTTTTTCATTTTTTTGTATTCGTCATTGTACTCAAACGAGATTTCAATTTCTTTATTTTCATGTTCCGGTTTTTTATCCAAATTCGTTTGTCCAATTTCTATATCAATGGGTTCACTATAACAAAGAGTATTTACAATCATTTCCAAATCTTCGTTTATCTTCATAACAATTTAAACCTCGACTTTCTTAAATAATTTTACCGTCTGTAAAAATTAATTTTTTCTTAAAT
>CAZUGB010000090.1:0-4159 GCA_964619925.1 uncultured Candidatus Cloacimonadota bacterium | reverse complement strand
ATGACCGGCGACGGAATCCCTAAACTTACTGATTTTGGTCTGGCTCAGGCGATGGACGAAGAAGCTTTGGAGAAGACCGGTGTTGCTATGGGTTCACCAATCTACATGGCCCCGGAACAGCAGCGTGACACAAAACACGTCGATCACCGGGCTGATATCTACTCTCTTGGTGCAACCCTTTACGAGATGTTGACGGGTGAAGCGCCTCGGGTGATTGCGCTGAAAAAAGTACCGGGAAAATATCGTTTAACGCAAGTTTTTCAAAAACCGTAGCTCTTGATAAAACCGTTTTGGAAGACGGAACTCATAGCATCTATTACAGTAAAAAATTAATTAATGTACCCGAATATAACTATGGTTTGCAAACCGAATTTAATTTTGATTATCTTATGCTTCAAATAGATTTTAAAGAATTTGGTAAAAGATGGGTAACTCGTGATAATTTGTGGGGTTATCTTAAACCTTATTCCATTGTGAATGGAAAAATAAAATTTAAAAAAGAGGTGCTAAAATATGACATAAACTTTGTGTTGTCCGTCTCGAATATATTTGATAAAAGATTTGATACCTATCAATTAATGCCGGGACCGGGTATAAATTATGAATTTGATATAACAATCCAAAAAAAATAGAAAGGAGAGAAAAAAATGAAAAAATTATTGGTTGTTGCGTTGTTGTTTGTAAGTGTGGTGTTGTTTGCAAACGGTGTTTTGGTGGTAAATACCATTTCTCAAACCTTATCCGATGTTTATGATCTTCAAAACGGAGGAGTTAATCCTAATGTATGTAGCTTGGGTGAGGTTTCCAATAGTGCGCCTAACAAAATGGCGTTTTATTCAAACTATGTATATGTGGTAATTACTTATGAAAATGCTTTGCAAAAAATTGATCTGTTTTCAAAGGAAGAAAGAAGTATGATTTATTTTGAGAACGGAGCTTTGCCGAATGATATCGTGATTGATACCCAAAATCATTTTGCTTATGTTTCGGGTAACGGAACAGGCAAAGTTTACAAAGTCGATTTGTCAAACGACAGTGTGATAGGAAGTGTGAGTGTGGGACAAGCACCGCAAGGTATGGAAATTGCCGACGGTAAGTTATTTGTTGCCAATACCGGTTTTAACGTAAACGATTACACATATCAGGCGGGAACGGTGAGCGTGATTGATTTGGAAACTTTCTCAAATATTCACACCATAGAAACCGATATTAATCCCACCGGTATAAAAAAGATAGGAAGCAATATTTTTGTGGTTTGTACCGGTAACTATGTGGATGTTTTAGGGAACGTGGATGTTTATAATTATTCAACCTACGAAAGTGTGGCTCAAATTTCTTTTGAAACATCAATCGGCGGAATAGCTTACGATGAAGCTAGTGGCAGATTTTTTATCGGTTCCCCAATGGGTAGCGGGGTATTTGTATGTTCTGCGGCGGATTACAGCATTATTCACAATGCAAACGAAGGACTTTTTGCAGGTGGTAGTGCGCTTTGTGTGGCTGAGCAATATCTTGTGGTTGCCGATCCGAATAATTGGACGGAAAATTCGCACATCAGAGCATACAGCCTAAATGATTATTCTTTGGTTTCAGATGTGGAAACAGGAGTGGGAGCCGTGGATGTGAAGGCATATCAAGGACAGGTGGATAACGATAATAGTTTGATTGGTATTAATGAATTATCAAATTGTTATCCTAATCCGTTTATAATTTCAAAAGCAAAAACAAATATCCGAATTAAATTTTATAACGGAAGTAATAACGAAACAAACTACCAAATATTTAATTTGAAAGGACAATTGGTTTATCAAGATAGAGCTTTTAATACCGATACGATTAGTTGGAATGCAAAAGATTTAAACGGAAATCCTGTAACAAACGGCGTTTATTATTTTAAAATTAATTATAAAAACAAAGAAATTATAAGAAAAGTTACAGTAATAAAATGAGTAAAAAAAAATTAAGATATTTCTTTTCCTCCGGCGTTCGATTTGAATGTCGGAGGTGTGGTTTTTGCTGTACAGGTTATTCCGGAAGTGTATATATTCAAGATTACGAAATTAAAAAAATAGCAGAGTTTTTAAATATCACAACCAAAGATTTTATTTCGGAATATCTATATCCATTTAGAGATTCATACAGTATAAAAGAAAAAGAAAACAATCACTGCATATTTTATGAAAACGGATGTAAAATATATCCGGTAAGACCGCAACAATGTAGAGATTATCCTTTTTGGGTAACCAATATGAGAAATGAAAAGAATTGGCAAAAAACCAAAAAAGATTGTCCGGGAATAGGAGAAGGGAAATTATATACAGAAGATGAAATTTTGGAAATTTTAAAAAAGAGCAAGATTTAAGTGGTTATCTGTTTGTTTCCCAAACACCGGAATATTTACCGGTAATAAATTTATAAAAACCTACAATTGATGCCAGATTCATCAAAATAAAATAAGCAGGGAACTTACCGATTTTTGATGTTTTACTTTTTGATTGTAATAAAAGTTCTATTATCCCGAGTATCAGTATCATATTTTCGATTATAAAAATCCATTTGAAAATAGAATATTCTTTCACCAAAAAAGCCGAAGAAATATACATAATTATGGCAAAAAATCCAATTAACCATTTTACAATCTTATGTGAAAAAATAAAGAATGCCGGAATAGGGTGTTTAAAAGGATTCAAAACATCTATTTGTCTAAATAGTGCCGCCCAGCCTCTTGATATAATTCTTTGTTTGCGGTTAAATTCTTTTATTGCTTTATCTTCCACTTCTTCATGAACAAAAGATTCAAAAGTAAATTTTGCTTTATATCCTTTTCTTATAGTGTAAAATATTCTTTCCAAATCATCCGGAGAAGTAGGATGCATTTTTACAAACAATTCTCTTTTTATAAGAAATAAAACACCGTTTGATGTTATTGTGGAATAGATTTTTGATTCCCAATATTTGATTTTACTATCCATTGAAAAATAGGTATCTTCACCGGATGTTTGTGTCTTTTTGGGAAATTTCATATGACCTGCTACAAATCCCACCTTCTTATCCGCTAATATTATCTTTACTAAATTAATAACCGCATCTTTGTCAAATATGGAAGTTGCATCGGTGGAAAGAACATATTCGGAATTTATCATAGGTTCCACCATATTCATCCCGGAAACCTTGCCTTTACGCGGTTTTTGAATTATAAGTTTGATGTTTTTGTATTTATTTACAAACTCATTCACAATTTCATTTGTTTTATCGGTAGAATCATCAGATATTACAATCATCTCGATTTTATCTTTCGGATAATTTAAGTTAATAAAAGATTCCAATTTTTTCTTGATACTTTTTTCTTCATTATAAGCGGGACATAGTACAGTTACTGTAGGATAAACTGTAATTACATCTAATTTTTTTAATTTAAAAAATGATGAAAAAATAAAAAGAATAATGGGATAAATTAAAATATTGTATAAAAATAAAAAAGTCGATATTAAGAACACATAAATCATATCATTATCCAATTAGATATTTTTGTAGAATTTTTTTCTAATATACTTTCTCTTCTGCAAGTATGAAAGAAATAAACTTAAAGATATAGGTGCTCTTTTTAATCTCGGCATTTCTTTTACGAAATCAATCATTCCTTTAATGGACGATTTTGTGCTTCCTTTCGTTTTGGCTAATTTTGTATATGTATATGTTTTTCTCAAAAAAAGAAGTGGGAAAAGAATAAGAGGAGCAAAATGATAATTCCAAGTTAATTCGTTTTTCAATTTGTTGTAAAAAATGAGATTATTATTTCTTTGAAAACTGGGTTTATGATGACTGAATATATAAGGAAGTCTGTACATTTTATAACCTTTTAAAAAGAATCTTATAGCAACAAAACTTTCTTCCGCACCATAATGAAATTCCGGAAAATACCCGATTTCTTTAAAGGCATCTAATTTTATTGCTACATAACCACCTGAAAAATCAAAAATTTCTACTGGATAATTACTTTTCTTAAAAATTACAATCGGTAAATAATTTTTATACTCAATCAGATTCGTAGCAAATAAAACAACATTCTTATTAGCTTTCCCAAAGGCTTTAGCTATTTCTTCCAAAACATTATTTTCTAACCAAGCGTCATCATCCAAAAAGAATATCACATTTCCTT
>CAZUGB010000089.1:0-2923 GCA_964619925.1 uncultured Candidatus Cloacimonadota bacterium | reverse complement strand
TAAATTCTTTGCAAAGAATAAGTCCCAAACCGGTTCCTTTTTCGTTATCCGTTCCGTATGTGGAAAAACTGCTTTCTATCCTAAAAAGTTTATTTATTTTATCTTTTGGAATACCCACCCCGGTATCCGAGACCTTGATTTGTATTCTGCTGTTATCAAGATTTTTGCTTGAAATAGTGATTTTACCGTTTTTGGGAGTGAATTTTATAGCATTATTAACCAGATTTCTTATTACTGTATCAAGCATATAAGTATCTGCAAAGACAAAAGCATCGGTTGCTATTTTATTTATTAATTCAATGTTCTTTGCATCCGCTTTATATTTGTATATCTCTATTATTTTATAAACCGTGATATAGAGTTTAATAAGTTTCGGTTGAAATTTAATTGTTTGTGCTTGTAAACGGGACCAAGTTAAAAGATTTTCCAAAAGCGAATAGGTATTTTTCACATTTTTATCCAATTCATCAATCATTTTTGATATTTGTTCCGGTGTAAATTTATCATATCCCAATTTTATAAGAGAAATAAACGAAGTGATGGATGAAAAGGGACTTTTTAAATCGTGTGCTATTATGGAAAAAAATTTGTCTTTTGTGGCATTGGCTCTTTTTAATTCGATATTCTTCAGGTGTTGGTATCGTTTTTCTTTTTCGGCTTTTTCATCTTCAAATTTACTCAATAGCTTTTGAGTTTTTAATTTTTGATTATTAAAATCTTTCATCAAATAGGTGTCCAAATAGATTTTTTGATACTTCAATGCATTTTTATAGTCTTTCTTTTTTTTATAATAGATATAGTATAATTCATAGATACTCATCAGATCGTCCAATTCGGTTTCGTTGTCCATTTCTTCTATTCGGCGTAAAATTTTGATAGTCTTTCTCAGATTATCGGTTTCCAAATAACATTTCGCCATATTATAAAGTGATGTTGAAATGCCCGATGTATTGCCAAGTTCGGTTTTTATCTTTAATGATTTTTGCAAATATTCCAAACTTTTTTCATAATCTTTTTTTAAAAACATCATTTCGGAAAGGTTATTATAAGTTTTTGCCAAACCGATTTTGTCGCCGAGTTCTTTTTTTATTCTAATGGATTTATTAAAATAATCGACTGCATTTTCGAAATTATTGCAGTGAAGAAACATCAACCCCAAATTGTTGTATATCTTTGAAAGCTTTTCCCAGTTTTTAAATTTTTCACCCAATTGAACCGCTTGCAAAGCATAATCGATTGCTTTGTCAAAATCCGATAAATGAACATAAATATTGCTTAAATTCGCATAAAGAACATATAATTTTTTATCTTCTTTTTTTGTTTCGTAAATGGAATTTGCCTTTTTTAGAAAATTGAGTGATTTTTTCAAATTGTTTTGGTACCAATATAATAAACCCAAATTCGTATAAACATCTGCCAATTCGTCGGATAAGTTTCTTGATTTTGTAAAATTCAATAGTTTTGTATAAATATTTTTCGCTTTGTTAAAATCTTTTTTATCAAGATAGACATTTGCCAAACTTAACGTGGTTTCAAAATATAACTTGTCGCTTTTTATTTTTAGTGTTAATTTTATGGCTTTTTTTAGGTAATCCATAGCTTGTTCGTAATCGGATTTTATTTTGTATTGATTGGCTATTAATTTGTATAATGTTATTTTTTCATGATAATTTTTATCCGATAGATATTCTAGTGTCTGCAAAGCAATATCCATAATTTTTTTATTTTTATTTAATAAGGACAAAACTTTTAATTTTGTAATGTTCAATTTGATTTTTTTTTCTTTATCCGAATTTTTTAGATATTTATCTATTGAAGTTAATATTTTATTTAATCGTTCGGTTTTAAAATCGGAAAGTTCTTTTTTCGAGAGTGAAAGCAGGTATTTGAGAGAGTAATTATTTTTTTTCATTTTTTCCCTTCTTTGTCGGGTTTATGGTCAAATAAAAGGTTGTTCCCTTACCTTTTTTGCTTTCTACCGTTAGATTGGCATTATTCTTTTTCGCAAATTCATTACACAAAATTAAACCGAGACCCGTACCTTTTTCATTTGCCGTACCCAATTTGGAAAAACTGGTTTCCAATTTAAATAATTTTTCGGTTTCCTCTTTTGTCATTCCTATGCCGTTGTCTGATACCGATACAATTGTTTTATTGTTTTCTTTTGTGGCTTTCACCTCTATTTTACCATTGTTATTTGTGAATTTTATCGCATTGTTTACAAGGTTTCTGATAATTGTGCCAATCATAAATTTATCGGCGAAAATGTGCAATTTGTCCTTGCATTCAAATGTTAAAGTTATGGATTTTTGATCGGCATTTTGTTGAAAGATGCTTATTATCTCAGCGATAACCATACATAAATCGAATTTTGTAGGAGAGTATGTTAAAACGCCTGTTTGCAATCGAGACCATTCCAATAAATTTTCCAAAAGAGAATAAGTATTTTTTACAACTTTTTCCAATTCATTGATTAGTTCTTTTATCTTTTGCGGTGTAAGATATTTTTGATTTTTTTTCATTAAAGAGATAAAAGAATAAATTGTTGCAAAAGGAGAACGAAGATCATGGGCAATAATGGAAAAAAATTTATCTTTGCTTGTATTAATTGTTTTAAGTTTTTTATTTTCCAATTGAAAAATCTTTTTTTCCTGCTTTTTTTTATCAACTTCAAATTTCGCCTGTATTTCCAAAATATTTTTTCTGTTTTGTTCTTCAACTTCTTCCTTTCTTTTTTGGATATATTTATCAAAGTATTCCGATGCTTTTTTCCATTGTCTTTTAGTTTCGTAATATTTGGCCAAAGCATTAAAGTATAATGAATAATCCTGAAAAGAATCTTGATGTTTTTTTATTAGTCTTACCACATTTTTTTTGTATTGATCGGCTTTTTTTAAGTATCCGCTGTTTGAAGCTATCGTTA
>CAZUGB010000088.1:0-5595 GCA_964619925.1 uncultured Candidatus Cloacimonadota bacterium | reverse complement strand
CACTCAAGAAGCATCGAAAAATATCATTATATTTTAGTCAAATAAAAAAACTATTTGAAAAACTTTTTATAATAGGAAAAAATTTAACCGCTTGTTATAAAACAAAATTGTCATTAAAATGAAAGTTGTTAAGATTATATTTTCATACATATAAAAAAAGCGGGGATTTAGCTCCCCGCTTCTTGACTTACCCCTATTTATCCAATCTGAAAAGATCGTAAAATTCTTCGTCGAGATCGGCTTCTATAATTTTTTCTTTCAAAAGAACATCAAAATAACTTTTTACTTTTTTGATTAATTCTTCGCCTTCCACAAACTCAAAGTGAACTCTTTCCAAGAAAAGCTCTACTCTGTCTGCCGGTTGTCTCATCATATCAAAAGACAATTTTGCCGCTTCCTTTCGATGTGAATTTACCCAATCGATAGCTTTTTTCAATTCGTCCAGAAATACTCTTGTCAATTCAGGATGTTTGCGTACAAATTCACCTTTGAATAAGATACCGGCATTAGGAAAACTACCAAAGCCCGGATTCACATTATTCCACAAATCGTTAAAAGACAAAATGGAGAATTTTTCACCTCTGTCACGCATGATTTTAATTGCATAACTTGCTTCCGGTTCGCGCAATATTACCGTATCGGCTTGCCCTGAGACAAACGCCGTATAAATTTCTTCGGGTCTTCCGAACGGCTCACCGAATTTAAATACGAATTCATCGGGATTTAAGCCGTTTGCTTTAAGTAAATATCTGGTTATTTTAGCAGGAGGAGCTTCTTCAAATAACGGCGTATAAATTTCTTTTCCTTTTAAATCATCAAGAGTTTCCACATCCAATTTTGTTAAAAGTAAGAAATTATCCCATACAAACATGGAAGGAACCTTTAAATCGAACTTTTTTAATTTCAAGATAGTTAAAAGAGCGGAAAAAGTAATATCGGCTTTACCGGTGGAAACCCAAGCCATATGTTTTTCGGTTTCTTCCCATACCTTCAATTCTTTTATAGATAATTTTTTTCGTATTACTTGTGATTGGAGCAAACGCATAATCACAGGATAAGCTACCGGCGTAGCCGATTGAATAACAACTTCCGTTTTATCTGTTTGGGATTCGTCTTCGTCGGTTTCGAGCGGTTTTTTGTAGAAATAAACCCATACTTCCTGAATTGATTTCTGCTCGGTAACATATTCAAATCCCATTTCCGTAAGCATATTAATAAGAGGATAAGGTTCAAATACCTGAATTAAAATAAACCCTTCACCTTCCGGTGTGGCATAAGCTTTTTTTATGATTATATCAAACGGATCCGACATCATATATCTTACATCCAATTTTTCAAAACTTTCTTTTCTATCCTGCCAATTCTCGGATACTTTTTCTTGAGGATTAAAAATGGATACCCTATATTCCGAAGTTTTATCAATATGTTGCAAAAATCCCAATCCTTCTACGGTTTTTACCAATTCATAAGGTTCTTCTACGGATATTATTACTATATTTCCCTGAGGTTTCAGATTTGTAACTTTTTCCAGTATTTCAGGCATGCTGTCTTTGTTATAGATATATCTTTCACCGCTTTCTTTCCAAGTAATCGGTTTGCTAAATTCCATAATATCTTTGGGTTGTTCGCCCGTTGCAATACAATCGGGAGCTTGACTTTTCAATTGTTCCATTGTTCCCAAAGCTTTGTTTAGGATATGCAAAATTTCACAAATGGATATTCCCGTAACTCTGGCGGCATCGGTAAATGAAGCAAATCGAGCCAATGTATTATAGGTAACAGGGTTTAAAAGCTTTTTAAATTTATCCGAACGGGAAACCAAAATATCCTTTAATTGAGGATATTTATCCAAAGTAGCTTTAATATTATCTTTTGCCAATATAGGTTTTGTATTCAAAACTTCTTCTTCCTTTTCCACAACGATTGCTTTTACGGGACAAATTTCCATTGCTTTTTCACATTTTTCTTCTTGTTCCTTTGTTTCCGGTTGTTTTTTCAGATAAGCTATTTTCGAACCAATGGCAAAGTTATCTTTTGCCACACCTACACAAGCTTGGCAGGCGATACATTCTTCTTTAACTTTGAAAACCTTCATTTTCCTTTCTCCTTTGATATTATTATTTTCAAAACAATATAATTGCTTTTATCAAAGAAGCAAGAGCGGTTAGATAAAATCATACCTTATTGGTGTATTTAAAAGATTTATTTCTTTTATTTTCATATGGTTACATCTTCATATTTTTTTTAATAAAATCACAACTTACTTTGACTTTGTTAAAATATCTTTGAATCACAGAAAAGGAATCAAAATAAAAAAAATTCTTATTTCATTTCCAACAATTCGATTTTATAAAAATCAAACTCACCGAAAGGTGATAATTCTTGTTTAATTTTCTTTGCATAAATACCCGGTTTATCGTTTATCATCCAATACTTTATTTGTTTTTCGCCGTCGATACCTTCTACTACGGTGCATTCAAAAGTTCCGGCGGGAACGGTTATTTTTTGTGTGCCAACCACTCGATATGGCATTGGTTCTTCTTCGGGAAAGAATAAATTGTATGCTTCGGATAATTCATCTTTGTATTTTTCGGAAAATTGTTCTTTATTGTTTTTTGTAACCGAGAAATTGATAAATCTCACGCTGTTTTTATTTTGATTTACTTTTATTTCGGAAATAATTGTTCCGTGATTAAAAGTTTGAACATCGGGCATATATTTGGCGTAATCATATTTAATCTCTTTAATATTTTTTAAGACATTTATCATTTTATCATAATCTTGCCATGGTAATTTAGCGGAAAAATCGGCATCTTCGTCAAAATCTTCATATTTATAAGAAAGTTTTTCTATCGTTTCGGATTTTTGTTTAACAAAATCATAAATTTTATCATTATTTTTTATACTTAATTTTTTATCGCTAATTTTAAGAATTTTGTTTTTACCCTTTAATTTTTTTAAGAAACCTAAGATTATTACATTGTTTTCTTTTGGCATAAAAATCCATTTTCCCCTGTAAGTATCCGTTACGCCATCAGCATAGGAAAGATATATCATAGAATCGGGCAAATCAAATTTTAAATATGTTTGCGAGTCTTTAAGCTTCCACAATCCCGCAAGTTCGGATATTTTATTATCTTTCGAAATGCGGTTTGTATCAAGTTTTCGATAAAAATATTTATTCCCTTCTTTTTCAAGAATCAAATTTTTGTCGGTTAATTCAATAATTTTGTTTTCTCCGTTAAAATCTTTATCGAATTTTGAATGTGTAACGATATAATCACCTTTTTTTTCCCACGTTCCTATTTTTATTCCCATGGTTTCCATATTTCCACCGGTTTTAAAAGTGGTAACAAAATAGGGATATTCCGTCTTTTTCCCCATTTCCGCTTTTGTCATTAACCAAGTACCCGTTATATCGCTTGTTTTTGCCACCAATAGTATTGTGATTGTAATCATCACAAAAATCATCGTTAATTTTTTCATATCTACCCCTTTATTTTTTGATTTGCGTCGAAATTGCTTTTATTGATTTTTTGTCAAACGAGTTAAATTCGGTTATCTTGATTGCTTTTTTAAAATGTAAAATTGGTAAAGAGTTATAAAAAAGCTATTAAGAAAATTTATTTTTAAAAAAGAAGCTCTGATATAAAGATTAGATTTGAAAAATTTTAATAAATTTTAAGAGCATAAAAAATCTCAATTAAGAAACAATATACTATTTTAGCATTTTTCCTATCTTTTCACCTGCAAAAATCGTAGTTTCGTATCCTTTTTTTGTGTTTGATAAAATATCATCATCTATTTTGATTTTATTTTTATTGAAAATAAGCACAACAGATGAGCCGCCGAATTTAAAGTATCCCTTTTCATCACCTTTTTTTACGGTTTTTTTAGAATATGTTTGAATAATGGAGCCTATAAAAGTGGCACCCACTTCGGAGATAACAAATTCATTGCAAAATTTATTTCTGCAAACGGTAATTGTTCTTTTGTTTTCTAAAAATACCTTGATACCGGTTTTTAATGCAATAGGCGATACTGAATATAGGTCTTTGCCTACATCATACGAATATAAAACTTGGCAATCCAAAGGAAAATAAAATCTGTGATAATCCGCAGGTGTAAGCCTTATGATAAAAACGGATGCCGTATCAATATTCACTTTTTTATTATTTAGAAATTCCCGTAATGTAAAACGAAGTCCTTTCAGATAAAAATTTTCTTTGTCCGATAGATTTTCAAAAGCCAAAACCTTTCCGCAAGCAGGCGATACAATGGATAGAGAATCAAAATCGATCATATTTCCCAAATTAGGAATAGGACGTGTGAAAAAATCATTAAATGAATTGTAGTTATCAAGATTACCCGTATTTTTAAGATTTAGTTTTTTCACAAAAGGTTTTATTTTCTTTTTCGAGGAAGGCAAATCCATTTTTTTGCCATACCAATCGGAAATGAATTTTCTCTTTATCAAAGCATTCAAAGTCAATTTTCCCAAAGGATCATAATATAGCCATCTCAAACCTTTTTGAGCCATTACTTTTTCTGTTTTTATCTCGTTCGTATGCCTATCAACATATTTTATTTGCGGAACATTGGCAAAAAACAGCGAATAAACTTCAAACAAGAGCAAAATAACAAGTAGGCTAAGAATTATCTTTTTCATTTAATACTCTCTCTATCGGTATTTTTTACAAGTCTGGCACCCAGAAAAGGCGCTCTGAAAAGCGGACATTTAACGGAATAAGAAATTTTGTCCGGCATATAATCGGAATTATTTTCTATAAAATACATCTCGTTACATCCGGCGCAAGAAATTGAATTTGGTTCTACCCCGCTTTCCAACCATTCCGAAACGCCGTCTTTTATCTTTTGAAGAGGAAATCTGCCGTTTATAAATTCGGTAATTCCCGAATACATGGCTTTGTGTGATTGTTTCGACTTAATAAAAGCAACTTTCATTTGCTCAAAAGTAGGAAGCTCATACCCCATCCAGTTTGCAAAAGCATAAGCTTCAAACCAGCGGATATTGGTTACCGGACCGTATTTTAAATGTGAATCGGCATCTTTGTAATAAGGTTTGTTTGCAAATTTCCAACCGTGAGGAAGAGTCATTTTATATTTGGAAAGATAATACCAGCCGATGTCCGATTTTCCCATTAATTTCGGAGAAATTTCCCAATATTCCTGAAATTCATAGCCGTCGGCATTTACAAATGCTTCAAATTGTTCATTCGTTATTTCAAATTTGGATATATAAAATTTTTTTACCGTAACCAAATCCATTATCCCTTTTTCCACATTGTAAGGATAAGAACCCGATTTTATTACCTGCATCTCATAATAAATACGTCCATTATAAATCAATTTCGGCAAAATCATGTATTTGGTTATGTTATAATCATCGGGAAACACACTTTTTTTTATTGTTATACTATTAAAACCTTCTTTTAAAGAAGAATCTTTTTCAGCAGATGAAAAAATTTGCAACTCAGTGCTATCATTAAAACAAACCACTTCCAAACGCACATTATCTTCGGGTAAATTCTCTATTTTAAAATTTATCCTAACATCGCTGGAATCCGATATTGA
>CAZUGB010000087.1:0-3944 GCA_964619925.1 uncultured Candidatus Cloacimonadota bacterium | reverse complement strand
GCAGGTGAAATTTTTTCGATAGGAGCGGGAGTAAGAAATTATGCTTTGGGAAATATTGGTCTTACGGACAGTAAATCATCAGCTTTGGCATATTGGAATCCTGCGTTATTAACAAAATCTCAAAATAAAAAAATAGAATTGATGCATGCGGAAGAATTTGCCGGTTTGATGAAATTTGATACTATCTCAGCTATTTTCGGAAGAAATAATTCTTATTCGATAGTTTTTACAAGAATTGCCGTTAACGATATTCCCTTAACAAAATGGGACGAAGAATACAATAGACCATACGAATATAAATCCGAAACTACTTCCGATATGATATGTTACTTCGGGTTTTCTACCGAATTTAACAACTTTAGAATCGGTTTTACCCCCAAAGTGGCTTACAGGAAATTATCCGAACAAATCGGTTGGGGATTTGGAGCTGATATCTCCTCCTATTATGAATTTTCGGAAAAATTTTCCACCGCCATTAAATTAAAGGATTTTTTTACAACACAACTTTTATGGTCAAAGAGTAAAAGAGAAATTGTTAATCCGTCTCTTACATTGGAAAGTCAATACTCATTTTTTAGTCCTCTTATAAAAAAAGAAATGAATTTTTATTTATCTTGCGATATGCTGGCTGAAAATAGAAAATATGCTTCAACTATACATTTGGGAGGTTTAAGTATGGATTTTCATTCCGGTTTGGAAACAATCGTCACAGACAAATTATCACTATATCTAGGATATGATGTTTCAAATTTTACAGGAGGATTAACTTTCCTTTTGGGAAAATTCAATATTAACTATGCTTTTGAGCAAAATAGCACTTTAAATAATTCACACAGAATTTCAATAGGATATACTCTATGAAAAAAATAGGTATTTTAGGAATTACCGGTTCCATAGGTCTTTCGGCAATAGACGTTGTTCGAAAACATAAAGATAAATTTCAAATAGTTCTGGCTTCTGCAAATACAAATCAAAAAAAACTGATTTCCCTCGGAAAAGAATTTAAAATAACAAAATTGGCGCTTACGGATAGAAACAAAAAATTAGATACCATTCCTAAAAATCTATATTTAGGACAAGAATCTTTATTAAAATTAATAGATGAATGTGATTGCGATATAATATTAAATGCCGTTTCCGGTTCAGCAGGTTTGATTTATACAAATCAAATAATAGAATCGGGAAAAAATCTGGCATTGGCGAACAAAGAATCTTTGGTCATGGGCGGTCATATCTTCAAAGAAAAAATAAAAAAGAAAAATATCTCGATTTTACCGGTAGATAGTGAACACAGTGCTATTTTTCAGGCTATCGGAATAAAAAAAACAAAAGATATTGCTTCTTTGATAATCACAGCTTCCGGTGGACCATTCAGAACTTTGGATTTGGAAAAATTTAATAAAATCACTCCGAAACAAGCTTTAAATCACCCCACGTGGGATATGGGAGCAAAGGTTACTTTGGACTCCGCCACTATGATGAACAAAGCTTTGGAAGTAATAGAAGCTCATTGGTTATTTGATATGCCTTACCATAAAATCCAAAGTGTTATCCATCCGCAAAGTATTATTCATTCACTGGTCGAATTTATAGACGGTTCGATTATTGCCCAATTGAGCTTTCCAACTATGAAATTACCAATTCTGATAGCTCTTTCTTATCCCGATAAAATTGCATCGAATATTGTTAAAACAGACATTACCAAACTGCCGTCTCTTACCTTTGAGAAAATAGATCCTAAAAGATACCCCTTGATTTTTCTTGCTTTGGAAGTAGGCAAAAAAGGCGGCTTATACCCCACAATAATGAATGCGGCAAATGAAGCGGCTATTAATCTTTTTATCAAAAATAAAATCGGTTTTTTAAACATTACGGATTTAATTAAATTCGCTTTGGAAAAATTTGAAAATATCAATAATCCTAATATCGAAACGATTTTAAATACAAACAAAGAGGTATATCATTTTATTTTGGAAAATTATAAAAATATTTTGTGATGAACAAATCCCCTCTGGTTTTACCGGCTATCTTTTGGTCTTTGGGACTGATTGTCGGTAAAATTTTTCACATTTCTTTTTTAATATCCTCGATACTTTTTTTATTTATATTTTTTTTCTTAATAATAAAAAACATAAGAACTCAAACTATATTAATTTTAATATTTGTTTTGGCGATTTTAAGATGGGATATCCATATTTTTTTACCGAAAAACCATATTTATAATCTTTTAAAAAAACGTTCACAATTTACACAACCCATAAAAGGAAAAATTATTTCGGAAGTAAAAAAACAAAACAAAAGTTTCAAATTTATCCTTGAATTACAAAGATTAAAAAAACATCCAATAAAAGGAAAAATAATTTTTTACACTTATCAACAAGGTTTGGAATACGGTGATATAATAGAATGCACAACCCTAATAAAAAAAATAGAAAACTCTTCAAATCCCGCGGATTTCGATTACAAAGAATATCTTTTTTCAAAAGGAATCCATGCCAAAGGTTTTTCAAAATCTTATATCAAACTAATCGATTATAAACCCGATATTTTCAGAAAATACATTATCCTCTCAAAAAAATTCCTGCGGAAGCGAATCAAACTTAGATTTTACAAATATGCGAATTTTACAAAAGCCATTATTATTGCAGAAAAAGATAATTTAAAAGATTGGAAAACAAATCTTACAAAAAGCGGATTAAGTCATCTTTTGGCTGTTAGCGGTCTTCACATAGCAATAATAACCTTAATAATTTTTACACTTCTTAAAATATTTGTTCTAAACCGCTATTTGCTCTATTTCTCAATCGCTTTTATTTTGATTTGTTACGGCTTTATCACCGGCTGGCCACCCTCTGTAATGCGTGCAATCACAATGATTATCCTATACTTTTTATCCAAAATTTTACAACGTAAACCAAACGCCAATAATATCCTTGCCGCAACTCTGATAATAACTACGATAATTGATCCCAATCAGCTTTTTTCAGCGGGTTTTCAGATGTCTTTTTTTGCCGTTTTTACTCTTTTTAATCTGAATTTTAATCTTAATCTTTCAAAATACGGAAAATTTACCGGTGTTCTTGAAAAAATCCTAACGGTGATGATTTATTCCTTTTTTCTTAATCTTTCACTCTCGCCCATTACAATGTATCACTTTCACACACTTAATATGAACGGCGTATTTTCCAATATTATCGGTATTCCCATACTCGGTATTATCCTACCTTTGGCAATTGTAGTTATTTTTTTGCCTTATCCGTTATACGTCCCCTTTCAGTATAGTTATTATTTTGTAATGACAATTTTTGAGAAGTTTGTGGAATTAACCTCAAAATTACCTTTTAATTACACATTCATTAAACTTTCGGGTTTAAGATTTTTTATATTGTTGTCATTGATATTTTTCTTTTTTAGCTATAAAAAATACATTAGGAAACCCCTTCTCAAATTTGCTTTCTTCTTTTTGTTGATTGCCATAGTGATATTACCCTACAAAAATGAAAATTTATTGAAAATAATATTTTTTGACGGAGATAAAGGAGAACTCATTTTATTAAAAACACCGGATAAAAAGAACATTCTAATCAACTGCGGATTAGGAAATTATTCTTCAAAGCGATTTGAACGTACTGTTTTACCATATCTTAAAAAAAATGGGATTTCAACTTTGGATAAACTGATAATAACATCTTTTCACAACGAATATTACGGAGGATTGTCGGAGATTTTATCAAAAATTAAAATAAACCGCTTGATTATACCCGCCGATTTGCAAAATACCCTCTTTTTTAAAAAAATAAAAACAGAGAATAAAATTGATGACTCGCAACTTATTATACTTAAAGACAAACAACTTTTTGATAATGATGACACACACTTTAACATTTTTAAACATAAATCAAATGATGATTTTTCCATAAAAATTTCCCACAAAAAAACAACCC
>CAZUGB010000086.1:0-6767 GCA_964619925.1 uncultured Candidatus Cloacimonadota bacterium | reverse complement strand
TTCCTATTACCAGAGTAGGATAAAAAACTTTACTCGTCTAATAGTTGCCGATTACAAAAAGATAGATATTGCCTCGGACAAAATAGCCACATACAAATTAGCCGAACAGCTTTTGATACCTTATCCGAAAACTTTTTATCCAAAAAACAAAAGTGAAATAAAAGAAATTGCAGTAAATTTTCCTTGTGTGATAAAAGCACCATTTGAGGCGGGAAAAAATATCGTGGAATATGCACAAGACAGAGAACAACTGCAAAAAAAATATGAAAAGATATGCGTTCAATACGATTTTGACGACCCTCTTCCTATAATTCAGGAATATATACAAGGTACAGGTGCGGGATTTTTTGCTTATTACAAAAACGGCTTGCTAAAAAATTATTTCATCCACAAAAGAATAAGAGAATATCCCGTTACCGGTGGAGCCAGTACGGTTGCAGAAAGTTTTTATGATGAAAACATCTATTACTACGGAAAGAAAATATTGGATCATCTTCAATGGGAAGGTATTGCAATGGTCGAGTTTAAGCGTGATGATAAAATCGGCGAATATAAACTTATGGAAATTAACGCAAAGTTTTGGGGCTCTTTGGAGCTATCGCTTGCCGCAGGTGTAGATTTTGTTCAAATGATGATTGATGATGCTTCCGGTAAAGAAATTATTCCGATAAAAAGTTATGATAATATTCGTTTCCAATGGATTTTAAACGGCGATTTATTTCATATCTTGGAAAGACCTTGGAAATTACCCGCCTTTATCAGGGATTTGTTAAAATCAAAAAACGATATTAGATTCGACGATATAAAACCGAATCTTTTCCAACTCGCTTATATACCGAAACATTATCTGAAAAAACTGATAGGTTTGTTCCGATGAAAATCGATTTTCATGTTCATACCAAATATTCATACGACAGTTTTATGAAACCGATAAAAATTATAGAAATAGCAAAATCACGGGGTTTAAACGGAATAGTTATTTGCGATCATAATACCGTTTCCGGTTCTTTGGAGGCTATTAAAATCAATCCTTATTCTGATTTTGTCATCATTCCCGCAGCTGAGATTTATACCGATGCCGGAGATATTACGGGACTTTTTATAAAAAAAGAGATCACTTCAAAAAAATTTAAAGATGTGGCACTTGAAATAAAAAAACAAGGCGGTAAGGTGTTATTAAATCACCCATTTAAACATCATAATTTATCCAAAATAGATTTTGATTTGATTGATTTTATCGAAGGCTATAATTCCAGATTAACAAAAGAAGAAAATCAAAAAGCTCTAAATTTGGCAAAGAAACATAACAAACCGATACTCGCCGGAAGTGACGCACATTGCTATCATGAAATCGGTAATTCTTTCACCGAAGTGGATAATATTACCGATCTATTTCCCAAAAGATGGCATTATCAAAAATCCAATCGAATTTATGTTACCCTTAGCCAATACATTAAAGCCATAAAACAAAAGGATATAAAAATATTTATCTCAGCTTCAAAAATTATGATAAAAACCATTTTGGGCGGAATTATAAAAAAACGGAAGTGAAATATCCCAAACTATAATTTCAGAAAGCAAACGGAATGAAAAAGGCTTATTTTTTTGTTTTAAAACCACCAGTTTTGAGTAGGAAAAAGCTTGGGAAATTGTGCTTGACATATAAATTTTGAAAATAAAGTTGCAACGAATAAAATCGTAAAAAGGAGAAAAGTAATGGATTGGGAAAAAATCATCAACAATCACCCGCTTATCAAAGAATATCCGTATCAGGAGTCTAAAATCTATCGCGGTTATAATGACAGATTGGTTTATGTAAATGTAGGAGACAAGGAAATAAAAGAAAAACCGGTTACCAAACTCATGAAAGAAAAATTCATCGGCGGTAAAGGTTTTGGTCTTAAATTATTGTGGGATGCTACCAAACCCGATACAAAATGGGATGATCCCGAAAATGAAATTATCATTTCGCCGGGACCGATTGGCGGTATTACTCAGTATGCAGGAGCAGGAAAGTCTCTTGTAGTGTCCATCTCCCCTACCACAGATTCCGTTATGGATAGTAATGTAGGCGGATTTTTCGGACCGTTTCTTAAATTTGCCGGATTTGACGCTTTGGAATTGCAAGGAAAATCGGAAGAAGACATAATCGTATTTATAGACGGAGTAAACCACAAGATTTCCATTCATAAGGCAGATAAAAACATCCCGAAAGATTCCCACATCCTCGCCGAATATCTTACGGAGCTTTTTGCAGATAACGAAAAAGACAAAAGAAATATAGCCGTGGTTTCTTCCGGAAGTGCCGCAGAACACACACTTATCGGAATGTTAAACTTTAGTTGGTTTGATACTCAAAGAAATTATATCAGAATAAAACAAGCAGGTAGAGGCGGTATTGGAACTGTTTTTAGAAACAAAAGAATAATCGCTCTCGTTGCTAAAGTAAAAGGAATAGAT
This sequence comes from uncultured Candidatus Cloacimonadota bacterium, assembly GCA_964619925.1. Taxonomy (GTDB): domain Bacteria; phylum Cloacimonadota; class Cloacimonadia; order Cloacimonadales; family TCS61; genus CAZUGB01. The sequence goes on along the minus strand of CAZUGB010000086.1, from coordinate 4,307 downwards.
CCCAATGCAAATAACGTTGCCGATATGGAGGCAATCAAGGAAAGAGGTAGAAAATTCGCTCAAGAAATGATTAAATTGGACGACAAACAAAACAGAATGCGCAAAGTGGGAACGGCTCACTTGGTAGAGATTATGGATGATTATGATCTTTTACCGGTTCATAATTTCCAATACGGCGCTCACCCCGATACACCGAAAATTAATTCATGGGTATGGCAAAAGATGTTCGCCCAAGGTAAATTTGACGGTTGTTGGGTAGGTTGTACCATGGCTTGTTCAAAAGCCATAGAAAACTTTACGGTGAAAACCGGTCCATACAAAGGTCAAAAAGTGATTGTTGACGGTCCCGAATATGAATCTGTCGGCGGATTGGGTTCAAACTGCGGTATATTTGATCCGGAAATTGTAGCGGAACTTAATTTCTATTGTGATACCTACGGAATAGATACAATTTCTTTCGGAACTTCCTCGGCATTTGTAATGGAATGCTACGAAAGAGGAATTATTAATGACGAAATTACCGGCGGATTGAAACTTAACTTTGGAAACGGTGAAGCCTTGCTCGAATTATTGCATCAAATGGCAAGAGGTGAAGGCTTTGGAAAAATCGCAGGTCAAGCGGTAAGAAAAATGAAAAAAATCTTTGCCGAACAATATGGAGCGGATATTAATTTCTTAAATGACATCGGTATGGAAAACAAAGGTCTGGAATATTCTCAATACGTATCAAAAGAATCACTTGCACAACAAGGCGGTTATGCAATGACAAACAAAGGTCCGCAACACGACGAAGCTTGGCTTATCTTTATGGGTATGGTTAATAATCAAATACCCACATTTGAAGACAAAGCGGAAGCTCTTCATTACTTCCCGATGTTCAGAACTTGGTTCGGTTTAATGGGACTTTGTAAATTGCCGTGGAACGACGTGGAACCCGAAGATAACGCTTACACCGAAGAACCGGCAAAAGTTCCCGAACATGTTGATAATTATGTAACCATATACAACGCCGTTACCGGTAGTAACATCGACAAAGAAGAACTTATCAGACAATCAGAAAGAGTTTATAACTTCCAAAGAATTTTCAATATCAGAAGAGGATACGGTCAAAGAAAAGACGATGCTCAACCATATAGAGCCGCCGGTCCGGTTACAAAAGAAGAATACGAATCAAGACAAGAAAGATATGACAAACAATTAAAAGAACTTATCGGTGTGGATCCCGAAGGCAAAACAACCGAAGAAAAAATGGCTATATTAAGAAAATATCGCGAAGATAGATACGAACAATTACTCGATGCCGTTTATTACAGAAGAGGTTGGACCAAGAACGGAATACCCAAAATAGAACATCTTAAAAAACTCGGTATGGATTTACCCGAATTAATAGAAGTTATCAAACCATATCTTGAAAAAGAAGAACAATAATAGTTTACGGGAGGATTTTATATCCTCCCTCTTTTTTTATGGCAAAGGTTAGTAAAGAACAATTTTATAAAAAACACAACCCTAAAATACAAAAAGTTTTAGCTAACAAAAAAGTGGGAATTATCGGAGCTGGCGGTATAGGTTCAAACGTAGCGGTATCTCTGGCAAGAAGCGGCATAGGAAAACTGATTATAGCGGATTTTGACAATGTGGAAATTACAAACTTAAACAGACAATATTATTTTATCAATCAAATCGGAAAATCCAAAACAAAAGCGTTACTTGAAAACCTTAATAATATAAATCCGTTTGTGGAATACGAAGTTTTTAACACAAAAATCAACGGCGAAAATATCAATCTTTTTAAAGATTGTCATATTCTTGTGGAAGCTGTGGACAAAGCTGAAACCAAAGCGGAAATCTTATCCGCTTGGCAAACTCTATATCCAAACAAAACCATAATACTTACATCCGGAATTGCAGGTATCGGAAATAATTCGGAAATAACATGCGACAAAATAGACGACTTCACTTACATTTGCGGTGATAAAAAATCAAAGATAACATTAGAATCCCCACCCTATGCTCCCAAAGTGGCGATTGTGGCAAATATGATAGCAAACTTGGTTTTGGAACTTTTGTTAAAGGAGATTTCATAATGGAAAATGATAAAAAATATATTTTGGTAAACGGCAACAAAATCGAATGGCAAAAGGATATGAACATTACGAAAATCTTAAAAGTTATGAACTACACTTTTAAAATGATTGTAGTAAAAGTAAATGGAAAAGTAATACCGAAAGAAGATTACGATAATTTTTTTGTTGACGAAAATGCCGATGTAAAAGTTATTCACTTGATAAGTGGAGGCTAAAAAATAAAAATGAAAAAAAATTTATTCAGTTTATTGATACTATTAAATTTTGCAGTAAGTTTAGTATCCGAAAACCTAAAAGAGATTTGGACGATAGAAAACCTCGATTGTCCCGAATCAATCGTTTATTATGAAGACAAAAACGTATTTTTTGTTTCCAATATAAACGGTGATCCCACCGAAAAGGATAGAAACGGTTACATCTCAATTATTGATGCGAAAGGAAAAGTTATAAATAAAAAATGGATAGCCACCTTGGATGCCCCGAAAGGAATGGCGATATTTCACAATTTTTTATACGTAGCGGATATCGACCAGCTGGTAATAATAGACATAAACAAAGAGATGATTATAAATCGTATTCCCTTCCCCGAAGCGGAATTTTTAAACGATGTGGCTTGCGATGAAAACGGCAAAATTTATATAAGTGATTCATCTTCTAATCCCGGAATAATTTATCAATATTTCAATAATTCCTACATTACTTGGATAAAATCGAAACAAATCAAAAGACCGAACGGATTATATTACTATGAAAACAACCTGTATATCGGAAGTTTTGCAAACGGAAATCTTTTTACGGCAAATATCAAGAATAAGAAAATCGAAAAAATCGGACATTTTATAAATGCTATTGACGGTTTGGCGGTTAAAGACAGCACCACTTTCTTTTTATCCAATTGGTTCAATAAAGTTGTAATTGTAAAAAATTATACAAAAGAAAGCGAAATAAAATTTTCAAACAATTGCGCCGATATTTTTTATTATAAAAAAGACGAAATGTTATTGGTACCTACCTTTTTTAATAATAAGGTGATAGCCTATAAAATAATTCAATAATTTAGGGGGTTATGGTGTATTCAAAGAAAAAAGAAGTTTTTCAAAGTTTGTTTTTGATATTTATTTTTAATTACCTTTGGGTTTTCATACATTCTTATCTTACGAATTATATACTCTTCCGACCTGTGGAAACCGATTTAAACATTCCAGCCAATATTTTTTTGTGGAGTAATTACATAACATTGATTTCGGAAATTATAAAATATGCATTTATCAATACGCTTTCGATGTTTATAATCATTTTGGTTATTATTTACTACAAAAATTCCGACATAAAATTTCAAATATTCATCTCGATATTTATTTTTGTTTTGAATCTTTTATTTTCCATTTTGATGTACTTTATTAATAAGAACATACACATCAGCGCCTTAAATCTTTTCACATACACATTTTACTTTTTGATTCCTTGGGTGTTGTTTTTAGTTATTTACAATAGATATTATCTTACGGGATTTGCAAAGATTTTGCTATATTTCACCATTGGAACTTTTATATTTTCCTTCCTTTTTTTAATGAAAAACAATTATATGGCTTTTAAAAAGGATAAATTTCTGGCAAATCAGATAAAAAATGAAAAAAAATTATTAACTTTTAAAATGGAAGAAAAAGATGATTCGTTATCCATCCAACTGCAAAAAAATGCGAAAAAAAATCAGGTGAAAACAATCAAACAAAAATACCCCGATATTCGTATTTATCCGTTTGAAACCGGTATTGTTTCTTATAAAATATCAGGAGAAATTACCGCACAGGAAACGATTTATTTCGATCATCACGGATTACGGGAATTAACAATCACCGAAACCAATTTGGGCAATGATATGAAATCCAAACAAATGGTGCTTTTGGATAATAAATACATTTATATCATTGATTTATCCACAAAAATAGGAACAATTGCTCTATCCAATCTTACAAAAAATATTTCAAAAGACGATGATTATTATGACATTCTGAAATACAGATTAAGAAATTTAGACCCCGTTCAACTCGGTATGGAAAATTATTTGGGCAAAAATTGTAAAATTTGGATTTCAAAAGATAACAAAATAAAAATTTGGACTTGGAAGGGAATTATTATGAAAAAAATTATCTACAAGAACAAAATGCCTTCCGTTATATATGAAGCCAAAGACCTTAAAACCGATATAAAAATTCCTGA
>CAZUGB010000085.1:0-6523 GCA_964619925.1 uncultured Candidatus Cloacimonadota bacterium | reverse complement strand
TACCGATTATAACGGACCCGTGTTCACGGATAATAATAGCGGTGACTTTTATAAAATCCATATTTCCACCGAAGGTCTATCGCAACAAGCAGAAGTAACTTTCAATGTTAATATGGGCGCCATATCTTCCGATAGCGTAGCTGTTTTCGGAAACGTATATCCCTTGTCATGGCTAAATCCTACTTATCTGAATGATGCAAATAATGACAAAACCTTTAATGTTTCCGTCTCTTTCCCTCAAAATTCATCTAAAACCCTTTCCTACAAATATAAAAGATATGATTCATCACAGCAAAGATGGATTTGGGAAACTGTTGATAACAGAACCTTTATAATTGATGAAAATACTGCTAATCAAACCAATGATAATTGGAATAATTTAAATATAGTTGAACTTTCTCAAATTACTTTTATCCCCGATTCTTTATCGGATTATACTAATTTTAACAATCAACAAACCGTTTCTTTAAGCGATTCCATACGGTTTGAGCTAAAATTGAATAATGCGGATTATGACGCTTGTTCCGGCTTTCAAGCCACTTTGCATTATAAAACAGCAACCACTTGGGAAACAATACAACTCGATTGGTATTCAAATTATCAAAATAATTCATACTGGAGAACCGCCATATCAAAAGATAGTTTATCAAATGCCAATTCCATGGAATTTTATTTTTCCGCAACGGATTATAACGGACCTACGGTTTATGACAATAACTCGAATAACAACTACTTTGTATTTTTCCAAAATCCCTATACTATTCAAGATGTAACCGTTTTATTCACATTGGATTTGGTTTCCGAATCCGCCGATAGCGTTTCCATAGCCGGCAATACATATCCTTTATCTTGGGATGCAAATTCCAATATCTTAACTCAAACCGGAACAAATTATCAAATTTCGTTACTTTTTCCGCAAGGCTCGCAAAAATCCGTTCAATATAAATATACCATTTTCAAAAACGGTTCTTGGCAGTGGGAAAGTTCAAATAATCGAACATTTGAAATAGATGATTCTTCATCAAATCAGACATTATCCACCGATTATTGGAACAACGGTTCCTTATCCCAAATTTCCGGAATAACCTTTTTGGATAAAAATTCATCTTCTTATACCAACTTTTTGAATAACGATACATTGGCTACCGGTTCCTCAATTAATTTTGAAACTATGGTAAACGGAGCGGACGAAAATGCAAATTCAGAATTTAATATCTCTTTGTATTATACAAAAAATGATAGTATTTGGAATGTTAAATCATTCAACTGGTATTCAAATGACCTGCCGAATAACAAATCATATTGGCGAACGGAATTACAAAACCCTAACGAAATAGCAAACGGTGAATACATAAAATTTTATCTGAAAGCTTCCGATTATACACAAACCCAATTTATAGATGATAACAACGGAGCTTATTATTATGTGTATATTTCCGATAACGGTTTATCCCAAAATGTAAACGTGACATTTAGATTGAATGTGGGAGCTTTTTCACCCGATAGCGTTTCAATTCAGGGAAATACAGCCCCACTTTCTTGGTCTATCGGCTCTAATATTATGACTGAAAACAATAAAATTTATTCAATTACTCTTCTTTTTGCACAAGGACAAAATAAATCTATCGAATACAAATTCGGAGCTTATTATTCCAACGAATGGCATTGGGAAGATTTTTCAGGGAACAGATCCGCTATCATTAATGATACCGACACCACTTACACTTTATCAATAGACTATTGGAACAATCAAACGGTTGCGGATATTAACGGCGTTCATTTTTTGGAAAAATCTTATCCTTCCGAATATACGAATTTTGACAATAACGAATCATTATCCGATGCGGATACATTAAAATTTGAAGTGGAAGTTTTGGGAGCGGATATAAATTCCAATTCTGGCTTTGATATAAAATTACATTACTTCAAAGATAGTCTTTGGACGTATAAACAATTTTCGTGGTTCTCAAATAGCTTGGAAACAAAGGATAATCGTTCCTATTGGAGATGTGAACTTTATAAAAATTCCGACTTTCTTTATGGAGACGAAATAAAATTTTATATTACCGCTATTGATTATAACGGACCGGAATATTCCGATAAATCGCAACTTAACCCTTACAAAGTGTATATAGGCAAACCCGCAATTCCTCAAAATGTTTCCATTACCAAAATTAATGAAGGTTTCCGAATTGATTGGGACGAAGTAAACGGAGCCACATATAATATTTACCGTTCGGAAAACGCAACACAAGGATTTGTATTGTAGAAAACCTCCGTAACCGCCACGTCGGTAATTGATACTACTTCGGCAAACAAAAGATTTTACTATATAAAAGCGGTAAAATAGGAGTATATTATGATAGAAATAAACATACCCGGTTTGAATTCATTCGAATTTGAAAATCTTGTGTTGGATTACAACGGCACTTTGGCTCTGGACGGTATTCCCTATGATTGTGTATATGGATTATTAGAACTATTAAGCAAAAATCTTAACATCTATATTCTCACCGCCGATACTTTCGGTAATGTATCAAGATTTGCAGATAAACTTCATTCCGAGGTTGTAATATTAAAATCACTTCCCATATCAAATGCCAAATCAGAATTCGTTCAAAAAATCGGAAAGGAAAAAACAATTGCTATCGGAAACGGTAGAAACGACGAATTTATGCTCCAAAATGCCGCTTTGGGAATAGGTTTAATTCAAAAGGAAGGAATCTCCACAGAAACATTAAAAAGTGCAGATATTATTTTTGTGAGTATTTGCGATGCCCTTAACGCTATTTTACATCCCAAAAGATTAATAGCCGGTTTAAGAACCTAAATTTCAGAAATTCTTAATACAATCGTAAATGTAGCACCTTTGGGTTTATTATCTTCCACATAAACATATCCGCCGAAACTTGTAACGGCTTTGTTTACAATAAACAGTCCTATGCCTGTATGCCCGGTTTTGCCATGTTTAAAACTCTCATCGAAAATTTTCGGTTTTATTTCGTCGGGAATTCCTGTACCGTTATCGGCAAACTTGATAATTACCGTTTTGTTATGCGTTATAATCTCAATTGAGATAAAATCGGCTTTACCATGAATTATGGCATTTCTAATCAAATTATCAAAAACCGAGTATATCGTTTCATTGGCGAAAACTTTTGCATTTCCTTTTATTTCAAATCCGATTTCGGGAAAATGTTTAAAAGAATCGTTTAAAACTTCTCTCAAATCAAATGGTTCGAGTTGCGGATGTTGACTTATAAATTTTTCCATTTCTCTCATTCTTGCAAGCAATTTCAAGCTATCTTCAATCACTGAAAGCATTTGTTCTTTTTTTTCGTTGTTTATTTCCAATAGATTCAAAAGAGATTTGATGGCAATAAACGAATTGGTCAAATCATGACGCAAAATTTTATTAATCAATTTGATATGTTCCTGATAATTTTGAAGTGCCAATGTTTTTTCTTTTAATTCGGTAATATTTTGCACAACTCCCAAGACATAATTTGAATCACCGTCTATTGAAATGGGTTTCTTTCGTGTCTGAATCCAAATTTTAGTACCATCTTCTTTTTCCAAGGGAGCTTCTTCAAAAAAGTATTCATTTCCGGTTTCCAAAACAAAATTATCGGCTTTGGTATAACGTTCGGCTTTTTCTTTTGTTAATATTTTTTCATCAATCAAGTCCCAATCGGTTTTGCCTATCATATTATCTACGGTAGTATGATAAACATCCGCCAAAAATTTATTTACCAAAATATATCTTCCCTGTTTGTCTTTTACAAAAATTATATCATCGATAGTATTTATCACTTGTTGTAGAAGTTCTTTTTGAAAATCAGCCATTTTTCTCTCCTAATACAATTTTGCTCTTTTTATAAGATATTTCATTAAAAGTTCTTCTATTGGCGTATTTGTATTGATTTCATTATATTCTATCTGAAATTCCAGACATTTATCTTTTATTTTTTTTAAATTTTCTTCATAATGCTTTTTATATTCTTTTCTTACCTGCCAAGGATTAACGATTACTTTTTCACCTGTTTCCTTGTCGATAAATTCCGTTTCTTTTGTAAAATCAAAATCTTGCTCTTTTTTATCAAACAAATGAAAAACTATAACCTCGTGTTTTTTATATCTAAAATGCAATAATCCCTGAATGATTTTTTCGGGTTCGTCTATTAAGTCAGAGATAATAATTATTAAACCTCTTTTGGAAATTCTATGTGCCAATGAATGCAATACGGAAGAAGTATTTGTTCTGTTTTCCGGTTTTAAATTATAAATTTTTTTTAGTAACAAATTCAAATAAGTTCTCACTGAGCTGGCTGGCAAAAATTCTGTTATCTTATCACTAAAAGGTAATAATCCCACGGCATCCTGTTGTTTTATCAATAAATACGAAAGTGCAGATGCCAAGGTTTTGGCATATTCCAATTTCGAGATATTTTTATCGGAAGCATAACCCATTGACGCACTGTGGTCTATCAAAATATATGATTTTAAATTTGTTTCTTCCTCATATCTTTTAATAAAATATTTGGAAGTTCTAGCATAAACTTTCCAATCTATTTTACTTATAGGCTCTCCTTGATTATATTGCCGATGATCGGAAAACTCCACACTAAAACCGTGATATGGTGACTTATGGAGACCTATGATAAAACCTTCAACAATAAATCTGGCTCGAAGATTAAAATTCTCTATCGTCGAAACCACTTTATCGGATAAATATTTCATTTATCTTTTTTGAATCCGATTAATAATGATAAGGGAAAAATAACCGCATAAGCGATTACAAGCATAATAGGGGAAATTGTTTTGTCACCCGTTCCCATAATAATATAACCAACTATTAAAAATAATATTCCTACAATAAAAAGTATCGTATTTAACTTACCAAAATGAAATTTCATATTTTCCTCGCAAATTTTTGAGCAATCATTTTTGTTTTTGAATTTATGACAATATTTTTTTCAAATAAAAAAGGCAGCCTATAAAAAAGCTGCCCTCAAAGATGATACATTTTGATATTATTTTGTCATTAACATTCTTTTTATTTCAATGTTTTTACCTGTTTTTAATTTATACAGATATACTCCGCTTGAAACTTTTTTACCTGTATCATTTGTTCCGTTCCAAACTATACTATGTAAAATATTTTTTTCTTTTGTTTCGTTACTTAACAATGTTTTAACCTTTTGTCCTTTGATATTGTATATTTCCAAAGTAACCGGCATATCCTTTTTCAAAATAAAGCTAATAGAGGTACTTGGATTAAAGGGATTTGGATAATTTTGATGAAGTCCATATTTAAGCAGTTGAATAGGAACATTAGGCTCTTCATTTGTTTCTATGTTTAATGCTATTGGTTCACCTAAAATGGTATTCCCGGAGAAATCAACACTTTCAAGCCAATAATAATAAATATTAGCTTCAGGTTGAAACTCATCTTTGAAAACATATTGAGAGGTTTGGGTAGTTGTTCCGGCTCCCGGGATTAAAGTTTGATTTATTTTCAAAGCTTGTGCAAAATTTTTAGAAGGCGCTCTATATAGATTCCATCCTGCATTGTTTTCTTCACTATATGTAATCCAATTCAAAGTTGAAATTCCGTTAACCATTACAGCATTAAATTGAGCCAATACAACAGGCAGAGGAGACTCCGTATTCAAAGTTATTTCGTGATTTCCTTTTGAAGTAGTTGTAAAGTCAAAACCGGTATATGTTATATAAGAATAATTTCCCGAAGTTCCCGAGGTACTATAAGTAGCCGTCATTTGTTTCCAATTACTTCCGTCCCACTCATAAGGTAACAAATTGGATAATGTTTTACCGTCCAAATCGGAAGTTCTCATTCTAAAAGTAATAGTTACCGAATTTTCCGTGGTTGGATTAATTTTCCACCAAGCATGAATAGCTTTTGTAGAATTGGGATTTCTTACTCCCTGATGATTTTCAACCGTAGTAGAACCTAAACTTGAAGAAGGATTGATAGTAAGTGCGTCATTTGTTCCTTGTGGACCGTTAAAGTCTGTGGAAGAACTTACGGTTTGCGATTCATTGGAATAATTATCCGCAGAAGAATCTACCGTTAAGCTACCTGTATTTATTTGATAATATGCTCCATTGTATGTATGTATTTCACCACCGGCATTTATATTAATTCCGGCGGATATCAACATCGAAATAGCAAAAGAGGTAAAAAATATGATTAAAAAGTACTTTTTCATTATTCCTCCTTGAGGTTTTACCCCTTTTTTTAGCTTATCTTATGAATAGATACATACACTTGCGGCGAGCCAGCAGGTGATTCTGTTGTTCCGTTTTGTTCGGTTGTCCTTAATGGAATATTAGGAGAATACAAATTTTGATAGGCTCTTATTTCAATTTGCTGTCCTCTGGTCAAATATAAAACATCGCTTATATTTGGAGCAAGATTATTCTGCATATCATTCCAATTACCATAGTCATTATCAGCTCCTTGAAGTTTATTTCCTTGACTAAGCATTGCAGAGGTACC
>CAZUGB010000084.1:0-3142 GCA_964619925.1 uncultured Candidatus Cloacimonadota bacterium | reverse complement strand
TATAAAATAAAACAAGGAAATATAACCGAAACCGGTAAAATGATTCTCTTAAAATAAATTTTTTGTCTCCCTCTTTTACTAAGGGGGAGATGGTTTTTTTGGTAAAGTGAATGGATTATATGGAGATTGAAAAGCTAAGGGATTTAGTCTTTCTTAATTTTTGTGTTCTATAATGCTCAAATCATTTGAATCCAATACCGTATCAAATAAACCGATTTTATTTTGAGTATGCTTATTAATTCCAATATATTCCAAACTGGCATCTTCATATCTTTTGAATTTATAAACCGCATCATTCATAAGGGAACTATTAAACAAATTTAAACTTAGTAATAGCTCAAAATCTTCTATATTTAATCCGGTAACCTTTTTAAACAATTTCGGTTCAAGTTTTGTTATAACATCTTTTAATGTTTTTTCGCGATAATCGGTCAAATACATAAAAATAGGAATTCTCGTAGCAAATTTTATTAATTTTTGTTGTATTTGTTTTCTCTTTGCTTTATATTCTTTTTCTTCTTGGGACAGTTTTTTTCTTTCATTTTTATCTAAATTTTTTTCATTTGCTTTCTTTTTTAGATTCGTTACCGTGTTGGATTTGTTGATAATTGCTTCTATATCTTGATTTAAAGATCTAAAGCCTTCAATTTTCATTAAAACTTCCATTGCTTTTTCATTTGCCAATAATCTTTGTAAGGTTGCATTATCAACATTTACCAATAATGCGCTTTCCCAACGGCGGGCCAAAAGTGTAGCCGTTGTTCCGCTCATTACAATATCCAAAACACCTTTTGCGTCAATTTCTTTCATTGTGCTACCGTCATAAGCAAGAATCGGAAGAAATTTGATAAAATTTTCCACTTTCTTTTCGGGATCATCTTCTTTGATGTTTAGTTTGGAACTATAATCCGCTATTTGTGACAAAGCTCTATTGGGGGCAAAATCAAAGATATAACATGTTTCTTTTAAAATCTCTTTTTTATTTGGTGATTTCCCGTCGGGATTATCTATTACCCAGGGAGATTGTACTCTAAAAGCAGTTTGAAAATATGTCTCGGGGCTTTTTAGATTTCTTAACATAAATACGGCGGTCCAAGGTTTTACCGTTACACCTGTTGTTAATTTTCCGGTAGATAGAGTTATTGTTTTTGTTTCCAACGGGTTTGCCATAGCTTTCTTTACGGGTTTTAACGCTTTAACACCTACACCGGCTTTTGATCCGGCGGCAACAATTATTTTATAGTCGTGATAAAAAGTATTTTGTTTTTCCTTCATTAAATTTCTCATTGCATAACAAGAAGCAACCGAAGGTAAAAACCAAAAGGTATGGGTTAATATCTGCAATAATCGAGCATCGGAAAAAGGGAGAGGAGGTTTTTTAGCACCGAGTTTTAAATCATCGAGAGTAGTTTCAAAGTAAGCTCCTCTGATTAAATCCAACCATTTCTGAACATAATCTTTGTATATAAATTCTATTTTATCCAAAGGAATTGGCTTTTTTGTTTCATCTTTATCTTTCGCTTTAAAAAATATATTCAAATCAAATTCGTTAAATTCTCCTCCTTGAGCAATTTGTTTTATACTATCAGGCATCTGATAAGTCATCATTATCATTTTGGGAAGCTCCCTATAAGGGTTTTCACCTTTGGATTTATCCCATGTTTCTTTGGCTTTTTGTTCGTCGGAATAAGTCCAATTAAAAATCTGATCTTCGATAAATTCACCGGAGCTTATTGCTCTAAAAGGAGTTCCCGAAAGATATAAGTAATGTTTTGTGGTTATAGGTATAATTTTTTCAGCTTGCTCAACACCTTCCTTAAAAGCTTGCTTTGCAACGGAATCTATATCCTTATCTTCTTTTTCTATGCTTTTTAATTCTTCCAATATTTCTTCTTTATCAAATAGATTTTTTGCATTCTCCCGCCAAGATCCGTAATGATATTCATCAAAAATTATTAAATCCCATTTGGTTTGATGTACCCACTTATTTTTTTCTTTTATGCCTCCCACGGAATTTTTACCTAAAAAATCTTGAAACGAACCGAAGACCACAAAAGGTTTTGATTGATCCAAATCTTCAAAATCCAAATCATTATTTTTGGAATAAAATTGCCAACCTTCAAAATCCTTGTGTAGCATTAAATCTTCTTCCCAAGCATTTTCTACAGCAGGTTTAAACGTAAGGACAAGAATTTTTGTCGCTTTCATTCTTTTGGCTAATTGATAGCTTGCAAAAGTTTTTCCAAATCTCATTTTAGCATTCCATAAAAAACGTGGTGCTTTTTGAGGATATTCTTCTTTAAATTTTTTATAATAATGAATAGTTTTTTTTACAGCCTCTTCTTGTTCAGGTCTCATCTTAAAATCATAAATTCTCTTTTGAATGTTTTCCGTTCTGTTTTTTATTGCCAAAATTGCGGCTTGTACATCCTGTACACGACAAGCAAACCATTCTTTATTTGGATTTGCAAAATCATTTTTTCTTAACCAATAATGTATTTCTTTATCAGTAAAAGTAGTTCCGTCACTCCTAATTGCATCTTCTTCCAAAAGAAGATTATAATTAAGCCCTGCTGTTCCTAACTGCTCTTTAATTCTTTTCCGTACATCTCTTGTGGTATATCCTATCTTAAGCAAGCCTTTTCTATTTTCTGCATCAGGGATTTCATAAACATAAATTTTAGGTTTAACTTCCGGCCTTTGTGAAAAATATTTATTATTCATTTTCTTCTTCTTTAATTAATTTTTGTAATTCTCTTTGTAATTCCTTCTTATTCGGTAAGTAAAGTTGATACTTGCTTACAAATAAATGATTAGAAATGTTTTTTGTAGCATATTCTACAAGTATTTTATCTTTATAAGCTCCAAGTATTATACCTATTGGCGGATTATCATCTTCCGTATTTTCTTCCTCGGCAAAATAATTTAAATATAGATTCATTTGTCCTATATCGTTATGTTCAACTTCGCCTCTTTTTAAATCAATTAAAACAAAACATTTTAAGATTCTATGATAAAAAACCAAATCAACATAGAAAAGTCTATTGCCTATTGATATTTTATATTGTCTTCCTACAAAAGCAAAACCTTTTCCTAGCTCCAATAAAAATTTCTCAAGATTATATATTAATCTTTTTTCAAG
>CAZUGB010000083.1:0-5659 GCA_964619925.1 uncultured Candidatus Cloacimonadota bacterium | reverse complement strand
TTGTTTCACGCAATTGCGTAACGCTGCCCGGCACATTGTCCAAAGCTTCCAAATAGACGGATTGAATGGAATCTATCACCACAAAATCGGGTTCTTCGGTTTCGATGATTTTTAAAATTCTTTCCACTTGATTATCGCAATACAAATATAACCTGTCGGATTTTATACCAAGTCTGTTTGCTCGCATTTTGATTTGTTTTTTGCTTTCTTCTCCCGATACATAAAGAACTTTTTTGTTTTTCAAAGACAAATTTCGTGATAATTGCAAAAGTAACGTGGATTTTCCTATGCCCGGTTCTCCACCTATCAAAACCACCATACCCGCTACAATTCCACCGCCTAAGGTTACATCAAGTTCGGATATGCCGGTGGATATTTTTTTAAGATTTTTTTCGTCAATCTCATTAATTGCTTCCGTTTTTTTAATAGTTTCATTTAAGGAAAAATGCTTTTTGTCATTGATAATATCCTTAAATTCCACCAAGGAATTCCAGCTACCGCATACGGGACATTTTCCCGTCCATTTGCTTACCTCCGCCCCACATTCTTTGCATACGAACATCTATAAAATCCTTTTGAACAAATTTTTCATTTCTTTAAAATCATTAACAAACCAATCGGTTAATTTCTTTATTTCGGATAGATTTCTTTCGGAATGTTTGTCATATATTCCACAAACTTTGATTTTTGCATTTTTAGCCGCTTTTACTCCCGACAAAGTATCTTCCACCACAAGGATATTTTGCGGTTGCTCGTTTATCAATTCAGCGGCTTTTAAAAATATATCGGGAAACGGTTTACCCTTTATATCGTCATCCCCCGCAACGATTACATCAAAAAAAGATAATACATCATTTGCCTGCAAAACCGTCTTGGTAAGATACAAAGAATTACTCGTGCCTACCGCCAATTTGATATTTTTTTCTTTTAAATAATCCAATAAATCCTTAGCATTTGATTTTAATTTAACCTGATATTTATAGTGATGAGCCACCATTTTTGTCCATTCGTCCATAATTTCGTCTGTCGATTCGTCCAAAGAAAATCTATCTTTAAAAAATTGAGCGGTTTCCACAAAACTGTTTCCACCCTTAATATCATCGAAGAAATTTTTCGGCGGAACAATTCCTCTTTTTGTTAAAAACTCTCTATCAACATCAAACCATATACCCATGGAATCGATAAGCGTACCGTCCAAATCGAAGATAACAGCATTAAACTTGTTCATTTTAATAATTTTTCCCTGATTTTACCGCTAATCATATCCATAATCCAAACAACCAAGGCAATTAGCCAGATAATCAATCCCACATTGTGCCAGCGTAGTAATTGTTGCTGCTGCATCAATGCAAGACCGATACCACCGCCTCCTACAAAACCCACTATCGTAGCCATACGCACGTTTATATCCCACCTATATATGGTAAAAGCAAGATACGGTGATAATATTTGCGGTATTACGGCATAAAGCCATATTTGTAAAGTGCTTGCTCCCGTTGCCGTGATTGCTTCCACTTGCCCCTGATTGATATTTTCTATTTGTTCACTGTATAATTTGGTAAGCGAGGCTATCGAATGAATCATAAGAGCAAGCATACCGGCAAACGGTCCTATGCCTACCCAAACCGTAAAAATAATAGCCCATACCAAAGCTTCCACCGAGCGAAAAAAAGTGATAACCGAACGGATAATCACATATACGACTTTGCCTGCCAAGGTCTTTGTCATTAAATTTCTTGCGGCAAAAAAACTCAATACAAAAGCAAATGGAACGGCAAATACCGTGGCTAATAACGACAGATAAATTGTTTCTGCCAAAGCCGAAAGCATCGGTTTTAAAATTTTGAAATTAGGATGAAACAAGCCCGAAACAATACCACCGGCGTTTTGGAAATGAAAGAAAAATTTATACAGATTTACATCCACCACTTCCCAACCAATGACAAACGTGATAACCAATCCGAAAATTATTTGCCAACCATAGACGGATTTTATAAATTTTTTGTCCGTTTTTTGATATGAAACAAATCCCAAACTTTGCTTGCTAAATAAAAATCCCAAAGCAAAAACAAAACCTGAGATAATAATCGCCAAAACCGGTACGGAAGCGATTTCCCAACGTTGCATCAAATATGAAATACCGCCAAAGATATAAAGCCAAAACAAAATTTCGGGAATGAACATTTTTATTTTCATTTTATTTCTATCTCCTGAGCATCTTCGCCATAAATTTCTTTGAATTTCTTCTCGTCAATTTGAGTAGGCAATCCGTCGAAAACTATCTCACCCTGTTTTAGAGCAACCACTCTGGAACCGTATTTTCTTGCCAAACTAAGGAAATGAAGCGAACAAATTACAGTGATGTTATCCTTTTTATTCAATTCACCGAGATATTTCATAACCGAATCCGCCGTAGCGGGATCAAGGCTTGCCACAGGTTCGTCCGCCAAAATCAACAAAGGTTCTTGCATTAATGCTCTGGCTATGGAAACACGTTGCTGCTGCCCACCGCTAAGATTTTTCACTTTTTGATAAACAAAATTACCCAAACCTACTCTTTTTATATTTTCCACAGCCAATTCTTTGTTTTTTTTATTGGAAGCAAGTTTTAGGGATTCGAAAAAATTCAAATATCCCAATTTGCCCGTGAGAGTATTTGTAAGCACCGATAGATTGGGTATCAGATTAAAGTGCTGAAATATCATTCCGATTTTTCTTCTTATTTTTCTTAATTCCTTTGATTTTGCGGTTGTAACATTTGCGCCGTTAAAAATTATTTCTCCGGAAGTAGGCTCAATCAAGCGATTAATCGAGCGTAGCAAAGTTGATTTTCCCGAACCTGATAACCCGAGAAGTATCACAAATTCGCCTTTTTCAATTTTTAAATCCACATTTTTTAAAGCATGAACGCCATTATCGTAGAATTTGTTTAATTTTTTTATCTCTATCATCTTATTTTATAAACTCTTCCGCATTTTTATTCATTGTTTTTAACGTTTCTCTTACAATATCATAATCGGAATCTTTGGCTTTTACAAAATCATCAATATCCAAAAGATCATGTAACATTTTTTTACCCTCTTTTTGTTTGGGAAGTTGCAAAAGAGCATTTACCACTTTATCTTTCATTTCTTGCGGAAAATCCTTTCTAAAGGTAACGGTATCATTTGGTATCCAGTCGGTATAAGCAAAAGGTATAACTTTTTTCAAAACATCGGGATGTGTATCAAGAACCGCTGTTCTGGCATCTTTGGGATTTCCGTCTTTATCGGGTGGTGACCAAAACGAGCAACCGACATCTGCCTTTCCTTCATATACAGCCAAAATGCTTTGCGGATGTCCGCCGGTGAAAATATAACTTTTCGGTTTGATATTATTTTTCTTTAATAATGCCGAAGGATAGATATATCCCGAAGTTGACGACGCATCCGTATAGGCAATAATCTTTCCTTCTATATCTTTTAATTCCTTTATTCCGGAATTCGCTTGTGCTACAAACTGACCTCGATATTTAGCCAAACCGTTTCTCACGGTAGTTAATTCAACCTGAGCGCCATACTTTTGATGTGCCAAAATATAAGCAAATGTAGCTAACCATGCAATATCGGCTTCATTGGTTCCCATAGCTTCTATCACCGCCGCATAGCTTGTGGGAACGGCTACCTTGAAATAATATCCCGTTTGATTATGCAAATAATCGGCAATGGCTTTTCCCGATGTAATAATCTTTCCCGCTTCCATCGAAGGAACAAAATACATTTTTATGGGATTATTCTTTGTGCCGAGCGGATAATTTTTTACACAAGACGAATTAAAAATCATAAATGATAACATCATTATAAACAAAACAAATCTTAATAACTTCATTTAAACACCTCACCAAGAAATTTTTTTCAAATTTTCTAATACGCTTCTTTTTGTAAATAAATTTAAAATTTCAATAAAATTCCATAATAGAGACAAATACCCTTTTTGCTTGACACTCAATTCAATCAAAAGATTTTAGCCTGACTTTTATATGGAGATAATATGCTAAAAATAGGAATAGTCGGAGTAGGCGGTTTCGGACATAATCATGCCAGAATTTTAAACGGATTATCAAATTGCAAACTTGTCGGATTGTATGATAAAAATCCGAATAGAGCAAATGAAATTTCCAAGCAATACGGTATTCCGCAATATAACAATTTGGATGATTTATTAGATGATATCGAGGCTTTGGTAATTGTGGTTATCACCACTTATCATTACGAAGTGGCAAAAAAGGCATTACTTTCGGGAAAACATATTTTTATCGAAAAGCCGATAACCGAAACCCTTAAACAAGCAGAAGATTTGATTTCAATTGCAAACAAAAAAAATTTGATTATTCAAATCGGACATGTGGAAAGATTTAACCCGATAATTATCAAAATTCATGATATGATAAAAAATCCCGTTTTTGCAGAAGCTCACAGAATTGCCCCTTTTTCTCTTCGCGGAACGGATATTCCCGTGGTTCAAGAGCTTATGATACATGATATTGATTTGATACTTTCTTTTATAAAAAGCAAGGTTACCGATATCAGAGCTTCGGGAGCAAAAGTTTTAACAAATAAAATAGACATCGCAAACGCACGATTGGAATTTGAAAACGGTGCGGTAGCAAACATTACGGCAAGTAGAATATCCTTACAGCGGAGTAGAAAAATAAGACTTTTTCAAAAAGATGCCTATTTCTCAATAGATTTTCAAAATAAAGAAACTAACTTTGTAAAAAAAGTCCCTGATTTCAATGAAAAATTACCTATGATACTCTTTAATCCCCAAAGTTTTGATGTAAACGACTTGGTGGAAACCCAAACAATCAACGCCAACGATATTAAAAAAGATGCTCTTACCATGGAATTGGAATCCTTTATTGATTGTGTTATTAATAACAAAACGCCTTTGGTTGACGGCATTGCCGGAGCCAGAGCTTTGGATATAGCAAATAAAATAGTAGAAAAAATTGAAAAGGAGAATTAATATGAAACATGTTTTAATAAAAGATATAAAAAATCATCTCGGACAAGAAATTACACTGAAAGGCTGGGTAAAAAATTATCGTAAAGCTTCAAGTAAATTAAGATTTGTTATTTTGAGAGACGGAACGGGGTATATTCAATGCGTAGCCTTTAAACCCGATCTTGGAGAAGAAAACTTTGAAAAGGTAAAAAAATTAACGCTTGAATCTTCGGTTATACTTACCGGAATTCCCGAAAAACATCCCAAACATGAAAATGAATATGAATTTCATCTGAAAAATGTACAAATTGTCAACATTGCAGATACTTATCCCATTGGCAAAAAAGAACACGGACCCGATTTTTTATTGTCTCTTCGTCATCTTTGGATACGCTCACCTCGTCAAAATGCCGCTCTTAAAATTAGACACACCGTGTATTATGCAATTACCGAATATCTTAATTCGAACGGTTTTTATCGATTCGATTCACCGATTTTAACGCCAAACGCCTGTGAAGGCACCACTACCCTATTTGAAGTTCCTTATTTTGATTTGGGAAAAGCCTATCTATCACAATCGGGACAACTGTATTTGGAAACCGGTATTATGACTTTGGGACGAGTTTATGACTTCGGTCCCGTTTTCAGAGCGGAAAAATCCAAAACAAGAAAA
>CAZUGB010000082.1:0-11016 GCA_964619925.1 uncultured Candidatus Cloacimonadota bacterium | reverse complement strand
TTAAAATGCACATGCGCATCAATCACACCGGGTAAAAGCATCTTTTCTTTTAAATCCAAAACTTCGTTTGTCAATGTTGTTTTAATTTCAGAAGCAATCTCAATTATTTTATCTTCATATAAAATATCCGATTTAACCAATCCGTTTTTATCATAATCAGGTAATAATGCATTTTTTATCAGTTTCATCTTTTCCCTTTCGATTTTCTTGATTTGGGCATAAAAATTCTACTATCGAGATTTATCTTTTTGGAAGTGGGATAATAGTAATAAAGCGAATAAAATGCCACCACACTCAATACAATCATAACTATTTTCGATTCTATAACATAATTTCCGATAATCATTATATAAATGGAAATCTGAGAAATTATTATAAGCATCTTTTCAAAGAATATAAACCGTTTTTCGCTCATAGCACCTTTGAAATTAACATCATAAAAGTTTATTATTCTGTAAATTATGGGTAATACCAAGGCAAAAAACAGCGATAATAAAATAAATACCAAATTGATTTTAGGAAACGTAATTGTATTTATCTTAAATTTATCCTGAAAAATCAAAGTAATGAAAAAGAACAAGACCGCAGGTATAATGCACAATTTGTAAAAATTTCTTAATTTCTCCGTAATCGTTTTTTCCATTTATTTATCCTTTTTATTAAATTTTCCTGCCAAATGATTAAGTAAAATAGCGGCGCTTGAAGCCACATTTAAAGAATTTTTAAAACCGTATAACGGGATATAAACAATTTTATCCGATAAATCCAATATCTCCTTTGAAACCCCCAATGCCTCGTTTCCAAGCACAAAAGCGGCAGGATAAACAGGTTGAAAATTATCCAATTTAATCGATTTTGATGTAAGCTCCATTGAATAGATTGCCACACCTTGTTTTTTAAAAGATTTTATCAGCTCGATAGAATCCTCGATTTGTTGCCATTCTACCAAATTTTCCGTTCCCATTGCGGTTTTTTTAATCTTAACGTTTTTCGGTGTAGGTGTGTAACCGCAGCAATAAATTTTTTTTACCCCGAAACACTCGGAAGATCTGAATATCGAACCCACGTTATAAAGTGAACGCAGATTATCCAAAATAAGATAAATCGGAAATTTAATCGCCTCTTCCCTACCGAAGTCGTTTTTATAAACTATCAGTTCGTTTTCGGAAATATTTACTTTTTTTTGTAATAGATACGGCATTATTATTTTATCAAAATTTCTTAGGTTTTCCCGATTTTTTACTTTTGATAAATCCTCTCCCGTTTTTATAAGGTATTTTTCATTAGTCCAATTCAGTAAATTTATAAGTTCCGAAATTAATTCCGCTCGCAGTGTTTCATCTTTCCAATTTTCATAAATTTTATAAACCAATTTGATAATTTTATTATGTTTTTGCACAGATGATAGATTTATAAATTTTTTTCTTGTAAAAGTCATAATTACAAGCTGTTATCTATCGTGCCGTCCGGCAACATATTATCGGGATGATACTCTCCTTTTTCTTCCATTTGATACCTGACACAATCTTTCCAATTACCTTTGCAATATTGCAAAATCCACTTTTCGTCCAATTTACCTTTTTCCCGATAATATTTCATAGGACAAACCGAAAACCATTTGCATACCTTATTTTTCTTATTACTCAATTTCAATTACCTTACCCACTCCTCCGGCTACAAATTTATCTTTATATAAAAATTTTAATTCTTGTGTGTATTTCGTGCAATGAGTAGGACAAATCAATTTAAATCTTTTTAAAAGGTGAAACTTATTAAAGTCATGCAATCCGCCGATAATGTGATTCGGCATTCCGAAATGATACGAAGCTTTGAATATTTCTTCCGGTTTAGGATGAGCACAACCGACAAACAACACAAGATTATCCCCGCTTTTTATAAGTAACGATTGTTCTATCCCTTCCAATTCACCGGTAGTATAAATATTTTCATAAATTTCGGTAGGATGATCGTATTCAATTACCTTTTTTGCCCATTTTATACCTTTTAGTTTGGGTGTTACGTGAACAGTTACGTTTCTATTTGCATTTAAAAAATAGGATAAACCTCCGATATGGTCATAATGAATATGAGTAAGAAACACGTCGGTAATTATCATAGGATCAATATTCAATTTATTCATATTTTCCATTAAAATTTTACCGTTTCCGCCCGTATCGAATAAAATATTTTTATCGTATGCGCTAATAAAACAAGAAAATCCCCAATCACTTTGATAATCTTCATTTATGGAAGTGTTATCATAAAGTATAGTGATCTTCATAATTCTATCTCCTTATATCATTAGAGCCAAAGCTCCCATAGGGTCCCATGGTTCAAGTTCAATAGGTTTTTGCTTTAAAACCTCTCTTAATTCCGAAGTGAGATACCTTTTATTTACCACAATCTGATAATTAAACTGTTCAAACCATTCGGAACTCATTACATAAAATCCTTTATTGCCGGCTTTTTCGCTCCAACTGTTTTCCACTTTCCAACGATTCGGTTTTCCGTCCACAATATTCACGGCGGTAAATACCATTGCATGAGTTAATCTGCTATCTCCGTAATCCAATCTTTGAGCCTTGGTAAGCGATAGTTTCGTATCCAATACATCGAAATATTTATATAATTCCATATCCATTATTCCCGTATCTTTATCGCTCATTTGTCCTACATCGCAACCGAACCAAACAGGTTCTTTATCCACCAATTGAAGCATGGCAAATTCTTTCATCTTTTCGATATCCACATTCAAATACAAAATATCTCTGCCGCCTACCATATTACCGAGATATTTTACCGTGTAGGTTTTATTGAAAGGTTTGTCGGCAGTAGGTGCATTGATAACGGAAATATAATCATCCAAATTAATATCGACATATTTTTCAAAGAATCTTTGCGGTGTGATATTTGCATCTCTGTGAAAGTTTTTTTTGTCGTCTCTGTATTCGAAATCGAAATTTTTAGGCGGTTCACCCAAAAAATGGACCAGTAACTTATAAAATTCGGCTAACATCTCATCTTTTTTCTTATTGATGTTTTTTGCATCTTTTTTGGGAAGACTTCGCAATGTGGCGGCATATTCTCTAAGTTTCAACGTAAGAATCTTATTCATTATATAACTATTGCTACTGTGATAAGTTTCCGGCATAATGGTTTTGGGTACTACACCGTATTTCTTTACAAGATTTACAAACATATCCCACTGACCACCGTCTTGCAAAGGCGATTCCAATAGCCACATAATTAATCTGTCTCTGATACCCGCTTCTTTTGTTTCTATGATATTTTCCAAGAAATAATTCGCTTTTTCCAATTTGTCCCAGAACATTTGATAACTTTGCGACAACTCGAAATCTTTTATTTTATATCTATCGGATATTTTATGACGAAAAAGGTTTAATCCCGCAAACAGCCAACATCTCCCGCTGCTTTTTTGGTTTGTAATGTGTTCTCCCACTTCTATTTCGTCGGAAAAAGTATATTGCATTTTAATTTTGGATTTGAAATTAATAGCCACATTTCTAATACCGTTTTGAATAATGGCATTTTTAAATAATTCCCTTTCCGGTTTGGCATAAAAATCTTTTTCAAATTTTTTTAACATCGTTTGCGTGATAGCTCTTTTTTTCATATTTCCCCGCCTTTGTTATTTTTTTTACCAAAAGTATTCATATAAAAAAATTGTAAATAATTTTATTTTTCAGTGGGATTTTGTGAAATATTTCCTTGGATAATTCATGAAGGTAATTAAAGAAAGAAATTTAGTTAAATTGATGAATAAATCAAAATTTAAAAACAGATTATTTCCTTTACTCGGTTTGGCGGAAAGTTATCATAAATAAAAAAATGCGAAATCAAAAAACGATTTTTGGAAATTACTTTCACTTTCCACTATCGGAGGTTTGATTACATCAACTTTTTTCGTTCTGACTTTTATTCCGATAATTTACTACTTCCTTTCCAAAAAATCTTAAATTTTTCCTCTAATAATTCCTCGAAAATACCGATTTGAAAATACCGTCGAAATCTGATGATTGTTGCGGTATGGTATCATTTGCAAAGTGAACAGCATCACCACCGCCGATAATTGCCACAATGGAAATTTCGGACGGAAAACTTCCTGAGGGATAGATAGCGGAAAAAGGTATGGCAAATTCAATTACCGACGCATTAACTTGTGTATGATTAGGAATTACGTTTTCATCCACAGCCGAAGGATTGGATAATGACACCACATTAATATCGGATGACAAAGCCCACTCGCTAAATGCAATATCAGCACCGAAATCAACTGCTACGGAAACGTTTTTATTAAGATGACTTCCAATATCGCCGCCGGATATTCGACTAAAATCACTTATCCCCGTATTACCGTCACCGTCGGTATCGATATAAATATTCACACAGTTACCCGAAGAATCAAATCCCCCGTCTATTGCAATATACAGCGAATCGTCATCTCTGGTTATATAAAGATTGTGAAAATCGTTTGATATTGACCAATTGGAATCGTTTTCGTTTTGATATACAGGTGATATACCGTTATCAATTTCACCGTCTATTATCATTTTTTTATATTCGATAGGTCTGATACGCTGAATAAAAATGGAATCCAACGTGGTAATATGATGAGAAGTCAAAGCAATATTGGAAAGATATTTATCTTCAAAACCCGTCGCTTTTATTTGAATTTGATAAGTATCTGCTGAAATATCCTCAAAAACAAATTTTCCGTTTTTATCTGTTTGAGTGGAAGCTATTTTTATTCCTTGGCTTTGTTGGAACAAAGAAACTTCCGCTTCAACGGTATCCGACAGAGCATTTTCAAATTTCACAAAACCCACAAGTGTGGAATTATGCGCAAAAGGAGCTTCAGGGGTAGTTTTCGAGCAACTGACAAACATAAATATCAAAATTACGAACAAAATAATATTTTTCATATATCTCTCCGTTTTATTCC
Source organism: uncultured Candidatus Cloacimonadota bacterium (assembly GCA_964619925.1). Taxonomy (GTDB): domain Bacteria; phylum Cloacimonadota; class Cloacimonadia; order Cloacimonadales; family TCS61; genus CAZUGB01. The sequence continues at coordinate 6,053 of CAZUGB010000082.1, read as the reverse complement.
GGGAATTTTATTTTTAACACTTCGGAAAAATGAGCCGCATTCTCCTGCTGGGGTATGGTATCATCTGCAAAATATTGATCTCCCCCACCGCCGATTAATCCGACTACCGCTATTTTTTTCCCTGCCGGAACGGTTCCGTTTTCATAAATTTCGTCAAGAGGTATGGCAAACTCTATCGTTGTGGAATTTACCAAAGAATTTGAGAAAAGAATATTGGCATCCACTTGTGAAGGTTCGGTGAGAGAAACCACATTTATGTCCGATGCAAGAGCCCATTCGGAAAATGCCAAATCCGCTCCGAAATTATCATCGACTATCACGTTTTTTCTCAGATGATCTCCTATGGAAGAACCTGAAATTTGCGAAAAATCATTTATACCCGTTCCTTCACCATAATCCTTATCAATATAGATATTCACACAATTACCGGAAGTATCAAAACCACCTGTAACTGCGATATATAGGCTGTCATTATCATAAGCTATATAAAAATCGGCAAAGTCATTGGATGCAGACCAGTTGGAAGAATGTTCATTTTGATAAATCGGTTGCCAACCCGCATCGATTACACCATCTATATCAATTGATTTATTGGGAATTACAGCTATATTTTCAAAAACCACCGTATCGATTTGAGTTATTTCGTTTTGAACCAAGGAAACAAATTTGGTGATACTGTCAAAGCCATTAAGAGAATAAATAAGTTTTATTTCTCGCGGATAAAGGTTATCGGCAAAATAAAAACCTGTCGTATCGGGTGAAATTTGTTCGGTATGAATATATTCGTTATCATCGGTTTTATAATAAATATCTATTTGTGTATTTTGAACCTCTTGGTTTTGACAAGCCACATAACCTTGGATAAAACAATTCGGCTCCACTTTATTAAATGATATGGTTTGAAGAGATGTTTTTTTATTAATAAATAATTTTGCAGAAAGAGTTTTTGACAAAAATGCAAAGGTATCAAAGGATATTGTTACGTTATAATTACCGGGTTGCATATTTTGGATATAAAAATACCCGTTCTCGTCTGCTGTATCCTGATAAGTAACCGATTTAATATCATTAAGAACAGCTTTGATAAATATTTTTACCGTATCGGGCGAAGCGTTTTGCAAAACTACATTACCGTCTAACGAAGAAGTATTTATATCAATATTTGTGGTAACTTTGTTTGAACAACCAAACATAAATAAAACAATAAGAAAACCAAAAACAATTTTTTTCATATACACCTCTGCCTATTTTACAATCAAAACCGAGTTTTTTCCGCCGTAGCCATCGTCAACGGTTTCCAAAGCGGAAGGATCGGTAATCCAAGTATTTTTATCAATCACAAATTTATACTGGTATCTGCCCGGCGGCACTTTTTTTATTAGCGACCAAATACCGTCACCTGCTATTTTATCGCCATGTGTTCCGTCATCATACATTTTATCGATCGTAGGATCGTAATGATGAGAACTACTTGCCGTTCCGCCCCAGAGATTATCGGGAAAATCACCGGCCAAGGTTACAAGTTTTGCCGACGGTGCTTCCACTTGAAAAAGTATTCCGCCTTTCACCGGATGTGGCGGTGCCAATCTTTTTTTTACGAGATTTAAAACCGAACATGAACTAACCAAAATTATTAAAACCAAAGTATATAGCAATTTCATATTTACTTCCTATCTAAAAGACCAGTTTTGCTCTAATGGAAATCATATCACATTTTTCCAAGGCTTTTTCCGCATCTATTATCTTTTCACCCACTCCTTTGTAACCCGATTGCAAATATTTTTCATAATCACTGTATTCGGAAAGATATTCATATCGTCCGCCTTGATAAAAATTATCGGAAACCTCATCCAAATATTCAGGATTCATACCGTATCCCAATGAAATACTAACATTTTTTTTCAAATGATAAGATAATTCCAAATAACTATCCACAAAAAGATTTTCTCCCGTTTCAAAATCGGTTTTTATGTTCAAAACCCGATCGTTGTATGCCGCAAGCCTGTTATTAAAAAGAAAACTCCAATACTTTTTGTATGTAATACGATATGATGATATGATTTCCGAATATTTAGGTTGTTTAAAAAAGTTTTGTTGAGCAAAAGTCGATTTAAAATTCATCTCTAATTTTATATCTTTTACGATTTTTTGATACCACAAAGATGTCTTCCACAAAAGAGCGGTTTTGTACCCCAAAAGAGTAAGTTTATCAAAAGAAAAATAGGAATAGCTATCAAACCACTTCCCTGTACCGTTGTTATATTCCATAAAAGCAAAATAATCCGCCCAATTTACCAAACTGTCGGGATAATCCGTTTGCCAAAAAGACAAATCAATATTCAAGCTTAGATTTTCGATATTAAAATCCGAATTAAAATCGATTAAATTCCTTTTTATTGATGCTTTTTTAAGATTTTGAGAAGGCGTATAAATATCATTATCGTATAATTTATAAAAATTAACCGTATTCGTTGTGAAATAGGTATTTACTTTTAGTGCACGGGGAAATTCCGCTCCAAATCCGAAATATGTTTTATCTCCGTTCATCCAATCATACGAAGATGCAATAATATAGGGGTCGGAGCCAAAATCATCGTAAACATCCGAATTGATAAAATTTAAATATTCCGTTCGAAAAGATAATTTCATAAAATCAGTCCAGTGCGATTGATAAAGATATTTATCCAAGGTAAAATCAATTTCGTGTGACTGATGTCTTTTTCTCATACTTTCGGATTCTCTTTTGTGATAAGTTAAAAACGCCATTCCCGAATTTATCTTGTAGCCGTTGTTATCGGTATTTTTATCAAAATTTAAAATAATTTTTCCGAAATTAATATCATTTTCATCACTTCCCGCCTGATCTGAATATAGCAATTGCCCCTGTACACTTAGAGGCATATCAATAAATTTCATATCTTCATTAAACTTTTTTGTAGAAATTAATACCCCGCGTCTTTCCAAACCGAAATCATAATGATTTTTCCCTTGATTTCCGATAATATGCAAAGGATCATCCGATGTAAATAGTGCGGTATTATCAAAAGCGGTAATTTTTAAAACAGGCGTGTTTAATTTTACCCATGATTTTTTATAATTAAGATGAGTTTTCCACATATTGGTATTTTCCGCATTGTTATCGATATTCAATAAAGTAAAAGCCACAAAATTCGGATTTAGTTTAACTTTGATACCAAAATTCAAATTGTGAACAGGTTTATTAAGATAGTATCTTTTGTCTTTGATAAAATCATTTTGAGTGTAATATCTGCCGGTAAAATATACTTTCGGATTGAAAATCGATTTTATTCCCCGAACTGCAACAGGATTTGAAGATGCAATTTTTAATTTTCCGTTATTATCGATTTCAATAACCGAATTTGCGCCGCCGTATCCGTCATCTTCCGTATCGGGATTATCCTGATCAAAATACCAATTGCCATCAACCACAAACTTATATTGATATTTTCCGGGTGATAACTTTAGAATTATCTGCCAAATGCCTTCTTTGTTTTTCGTTAGTTTATCTTTTGAAGCATTCCAGTCGTTAAAACTTCCGGCGATATAAACATTTTCGGCATTCGGAGCGTCATAGGTAAAAAGTACACCGTTTGAAACGGACTTCACGGCCGAATATCCCAAGCTAATAATAAATATCATAAGAAAACCAATAATAACAATTTTCATAATATAACCTCATCTCATTGATAATGCAGATATTTTTTTTACAATGATATTTTGCAAGCATTTTATTTAAAATCACATATTTTTTATTTCCGCTACGGATAAATTAATTGACACAAAAATTACATAAAAATAAAAAAGAGAAAAAATTCGGAGGAAAAAATGCAAATCGAGAAAAAAATAAAACCGTTTTTATTAATACTTATTATAAATCTATTTTTTATTCATCTTTTTGCTTATGAACACATAAAATCAGATATAAAAACAAAAAAAACAATCAAAAAAAACGCACGGATAACATTAAGCGGAAGAGTAATCTACGAAAATAGAAAACCCGCCGAATCCATTAAAGTAAAATTAAATAATCTCACCGTTAAAACCGACAATAACGGATATTTTGTAGCAAAAATGAATTTTAGCGATAAAATCAAAATTGCTATCAAACCTAGTAAGAAATATTATCCCTACAAAAAGACCGTTTCATTAAAAGGTAAAAATTCATTCGATTTCGGTACGATAGTGTTATATTCCCAAAAATCCGGAGTTTTAAGAGGAAAAATTGTCGATACCAAGAATAATCCCGTATCCGATGCTACGATTTATATCCCCGAATTAGATTTAAAAACCAAAACCGATGCCGAAGGAATTTATGTTATCAATAAAATACCAAAAGGTACATACACCGTAAAAATTTACGCAAAAGGTTATAAAAAAATCATCAAATCAAAGATTAAAATTAAAAAAGGAACTTTTACAACACTTAATATAACATTAAAACCGTCAGAAAGAGCCATTAAAATAAAAGAAAACAAGATGGCATTGGAAGAAAGAAAACTTTTCGACGACAAAGCCAAATATGATGAAAGTTCAAAAGGAATAGCATCGAGTTATTTGGCAGAACCTGTTGGCATAAAAGCCACCTCCAAAACCTCAAAAAAGGATTACAGCTCAAAAAAATTACCTCTGAAAGACAAGGTTTATGTACCTACTCCATTAAAAAAAACAAATTCGGGTTTAAGAGCTTCATTTTCGGACGACAATAAACAATACAACTACTTTTTGGATTTTTTAAAAAAATATAAAAATACAATAACACACTATGATTTGGATGTTTCCGAACGATTTATTATAAAATGTTTCGATAAAAACGGAAAAACCTTACCCGACGTTGAAATTAAAATAACCGATACGGACGGAAACACTTTGGAAAACGGCATTACATATTCCGACGGGGCATATCTTTTCTTTTCTTCCGAATACGATACCAAAAATTTTATTCTTAGCGCCCGATACAATCAACAAACCGTAAGAAAAAGATTTTCCACACAGGATAAAAGAACAATAAAAATCAAATTCAAAACTACCAAAACCCCTATCCAAAACATTCCTTTGGATTTATTATTTATATTCGACACCACCGGCAGTATGGGAGAAGAAATAGCTCGTCTAAAAGCTACAATTGAAAATATCAATCTCAATCTAAATTCATTTTCCCCCAAACCCGATATCAGATTCGGGATGGTTTTGTACAAAGACAAAAAGGATAGTTACGATACTAAAATCATACCTTTTACGAAAGATTTGTCACTTTTTCAAAAACAATTGAATAAAATTACTGCCAACGGAGGAGGAGATACCCCCGAAGATTTGCAAAAGGCACTTGATGATGCGGTAAACAAAATGGAATGGAGAAAAAAATCCTTAAAACTTGCATTTATAATAACTGATGCTCCCCCTCATTTATACAAAGATGAAAAATTTACCTATGTGGATGCCGCCAAAAAAGCCAAAAGTTTAGGTTTAAAATTATTCACCATCGGAGCCGGCGGTTTGAATATTACCGGTGAATATATATTAAGACAGCTTTCACAATATACTTATGCAAATTATGTATTTCTTACCTATGGTGAAAAAGGAGAAAGTGAAGGAGGTAAACCGGGTAGCGTTAGTCATCATACCGGTGAAAACTTCAAATCCGATAAATTGGATGTCATTTTGATAAAAATTTTAAAGAAATAATTAAAACAATACAGCGGACAAGAAATTGAAACCGACGAATATTTCGAAGCAAACTATGTAAAAGATGAAAAAAAAGACAATATCTTGGACAATTTATTCACCCAAGCAATCAATCAGCTATACGATTATTCCACAGTAAAAATAGAAAAAGATACACCCACCGCCATATCGCCCATATTAGCTTTTGATACCTCAAATAACGCAACAGCCGGGTATTATACTCAAAACTTGCAACTGGCTTTGGTCAAATCAAAAAAATTCAAAGCTGTGTAAAGAAAAAACCTGCAACCGATATTGGATGAATTGAAATTTCAATTAAACGAACTTTCCGACGAATCGAAAGCGGCTCA
>CAZUGB010000081.1:0-12658 GCA_964619925.1 uncultured Candidatus Cloacimonadota bacterium | reverse complement strand
TGAACTTTTTTATTTCTAAAATTATAGCAAAATTTATCTCATAATCAGCCTTATGAACTTTTAAGGCATAAAAATTTATTAAACGAAAAAAATTTACTTTGACAAAATTGGTTCATAAAAAAATATATATAAAAAAGAAAGAGGGATTTTATGAAAAAAATTTTTATTACACTTGTAATTTTATCAATTATTAGTTTTTTATTAGCCGATTTAAACCAAAATTTAAAGGCAAAATATCTCTTTAACGGCAATGCAAATGATGATAGCGGAAACGGCAATCACGGAATAATCCATAATACACAACCAACTGACGACAGATACGGAAATAGTGATAGTGCATATCTTTTCGGTATTAATAAATATATAACCATTAATTCCGATTCCACACTCGATATTACACAAGAAATAACCATGGCGGCTTGGATTTATTTAAATAGTGGCTCCTCTTCTTGGCAATCGATTTTTTGCAAAGGCGATACATCCGATATGAATTCACCTTATGCTCTTTTGATTAGAAATTATAAAATTGCCGTTCTTTTAAATAGAACAAATTATTACGGTCATGTTACCGTACCTACCGATGAATGGGTACATATAGCAATCACTTGGAACGGTACTACCATAAAATATTACATCAACGGAAATAAGGATGATATAGAGGATTCATATTCATCAAATTTAAATATTATAAATTCTCCTCTGATTATAGGAATGGACGCTCCCGGAGAAACAGAATGGTTCAACGGAAAATTGGATGACCTATATTTATATAATCGCGCTTTATCCGATGCTGAGATACAACAATTATACCAAAGTAACGGTATAGAAACACCCGCTAATATTCAAATTTCAATCATCAATAATAGTGTAAATCTTTCGTGGGATCCCGTAAATGGTTCCGTATATAACGTTTATAGCTCAACCGATCCGAATATTCCCTTTTCTCAATGGAATATTGAAACATTGGGATTACCATCCAACGAGTGGAACTCTAACATTACCACGCAAAAACTTTTCTATAAAGTAACCGCTGTGAAATAATAAGTATAATTCGCTTAAATTTTTTTATCAGGCAACTATTTTTAACTATAAAATAAAGTATATAACCTAAAAACCTACTAGTGACAATATTATTAATTAACTCACCATCTATCAAATTTTTATCTATATAAATAATTTAATAAAAATCATTTTAAATTTTAACTTGACGAAAAAATAAATAATTGACTATTTGCAAATAAGAATAGTGAAAAGACAGGCAACCGAGTAAAAGAATATTTTGCCGTTTCTTCTCTTTAAATTAAGGAGGTTTTTATGAAAAAAACTTTTTTATTTATTATCATTGTTTTTGTATTAACCGCCATACTTTATTCCAATCCTAAAATAAATGTAGTCGAATATCCGTTTATGCTAAAACAAACAACCTCAAATTTATCATCTCTTGCCATACGGTACACTCCTCAACCGATTGCTACGGATTTGAATAATGACGGTATTATTGATTTACTTGTAGGAAATTGTTTCGGGGAATTAATTTACCTAAGACAAAACGGAATAGGTTCAAAAAATTTTATAATGGTATCAGATAATTTTTGTGGGATTGATGTCGGTGATGATGCTAGCCCTTGCATACTCGATATTGACGGAGATAATAAGCTTGATCTTTTGATTACAAATCAAACACATAATGTATATAGATATGAACAGGATAGTTTAAATTCACTAAATTTCGTATTAAGATCTTCGGATTACATTACACTTTCGTCTAATGCCAATCATATTGCCGCCGCCGATTTGGACGGAGATTCGAAATTGGATCTTCTTATCGGATTAACAAACGGAACCATAGATAGATATGAACAAAGCAGTCATAATTCTTTAAATTTTGATCTCAGAACCCATAATTTTAACTCAATACATTTTGGTTCCGAAATTTTTCCCGAGATAATTGATTTTGATTTTGACGGAAAATTGGATTTATTCATAGGTGGTTTTAACATATTTTACAGATATGAACAGGATGATGTGGAATCTTTATCTTTTGATATTAGATCCAAAAATTTTTCACATTTAAATACAACTTATCATTACTACTATCCTGCGTTTACCGATTTGGACAACGATGGTTATTGGGATTTAATTTTACCGAAAAGCTCAAGCAAATTAACCCTTTATAAACAAGATAAATATAATATCGATTTTAAAACAATTTTAAAAAGCAAAAATTATAAAAAAAATTTCTATTGCTATGTTATCAATCCCGAAGATGATTTGGATATTACAACATCTTCAAATGTTAAAATCGCCACTTCTCTAAACGGTACATATCAAAATAGTTTAACAATTAATAGGGTTAACGGTAAAATTTCAAAATTATTATACTGCAAATTTTACGGCTCTCTTGAGCAAAACTATGAAAGACAAATATTTTTAAATTCAAACAATGCCAATCCGGATACGGTTTTGGTTACCGCTTCACCTATAGATGCCACTTTTCCTTATGCCCACAAGGGATATTATTTAAATTCCTCAAATACGCTATTAAAATCCAAAGATGAAAAAGATTTGGATTTTGAAAACTTCAGTCTCGATTTCTGGTTTTATCCTTTTGCTCCCAATGATTCTCATTTATATCAAGAAATAATACAAAAAATGGACGATTCAAACGGATTTTCATTAAGTATTTCTTATTCTAATTCTTATGATAGATGCAATTTAAATTTTAGAATCAAAATTAACGGAAATAACTATTCACTTTCTCCCACTTTTTCTACATACCATTGGGTACATATTGTTGCTACTTATGACGGCGAAAAAATGAAATTATATGTAAACGATAATAAAGTACGAGAGCGTACGGTTAATGAAACTTTTCAATCAAATAACGAATTTTTAGCATTAGGTGAATCCTCGAATTCCTATCCGTTTCCTCTTGTCATTGACGAACTCCGCATATGGGACAAAGCTCTTACTTTATCCGAAATTAGAAAATATAAAAACTTAATTCTTACGGGTTATGAACCGAATTTGATTTTTTACGAACAATTTGAAAATTATGATGCAAACATCCTATACGATTTGGGAGGCGCTCATTGGTTAGAAGCATCCGATAATATGTCTGATAATTTGTACGATTCTTATTTTGTTACCGGAAAAGGTGAATCCGATATTCAAACCGTTTCATCCACAGGCTCATATTCATTTTGTGATCCCAAAATCATAATGGATTTCACACAAAAAACGGGAATCGATACCTTTGTGGTAACCAGAATCGATACAATTGCTCCAAACGGTGAAAGCTCATATAACTCTCATTCTCACAATAGGTATTGGATAATTAAAAAGTACGGCGACGGTTCTTTTAATTCCGATATATCCTTTCAAATGCCCGAAAACATTTCAAACTATCAATATGAAGATTTTCAATTATTAAGAAGATCTACCGATTCATATACATACGCCAATTGGGCCATATATAAAAATTCATCCAAGATAATCATACCAAGAGATTCGCTGATTATATTCAAAGATATTAACTCGGACGGACAATATATGATAGAAAGAAAATTACCCACTCAACAAATAATCTATTTTCAATATCCCCTTTCATTTCTTTTGGAAGATGAAGAATTTGCGGAATTTAATTTAGGCAATGATGCCAAACCATGTTTTTTTGATTTTGACAATGACGGATTAATAGAACTTTTTATCGGAAGAGCAAACGGAAAAATATCATACTACAAACAAAATGAAAATAACGCTTCCCAGTTTGATTTTATCACAAACCAATTTGGCAATATCGATGTAGGCTCAAATGCCGCACCGTGTTTTTATGATATAGACGGTGACGGGAAATACGACTTGTTAATAGGAAACAGTGACGGAAAAATTTATAGATATGAAGCTGATGATTATTTATCGGATAATTATGTGTTGCGAACGGATAACTTTTGCGGTATTGATGTAGGTTCAAATGCCGCGCCCTTTTTAATTGATATTGATAACGATAAAAAAATGGATTTATTGATTGGCGAATCCGCAGGCAATATAAACAGATATGAACAATCGGAAATTTGCGGTTTGGATTTTTCTTTGATTACGGATAGTTTCAATTCAATCGATATCGGCTCGAATTCCGTTCCATTTTTGGTGGATTTTGATTATGACGGTTACCTTGATCTTTTGGTGGGAAAAGCAAACGGTAGAATTAGTCATTATATACAAAGTGATTCAAATCCCAGATCATTTATTTTAGTCGATGAAAATTTCGGTTCCATTGATGTGGGCTCCAATTCGGCACCTTTTATGATAAATCTATCAAATTTAATATACAATCTTTATGTCGGTTATGATGACGGAAAAATTTCTTATTACCGACTTTTAACTTTGCCGGAACATATTACCATAGGAAAAATTCAAGATTCCAAATCTTATACTTACAAAGCATTATTATCCGCTGTACGTCTCTATGATTCCTTACTAATCAATTCATACAATAATCTTCTTTTCAAAACTGATGTACAATCCGATACATTATGGCATTCCTCTTATCAAATAGATCCCGAAGATAACGATTATATTAAAACCGTTTTGGATATTAAAATTGATTACGACGTAAATGAAAACGGAGATATTAGTTTCGAAGACGGAAATCAGGTAAAATATTCCGAAGATTATTATTACGAATATTCTCTATCCAATCAAACTTCCTCTTCCCCCGGATATGCTTTAAATTTAACGTCACAGAATGATAGAATCTACGTTAATGATAGCGATGCTTTGGATATAACCGATGAGATGACCCTGGAAGCATGGATAAAAGCATCATCTTGGGGAGATATTACGGAAGGTAATATAATTAGCAAAAAGGGCAACTATTCGGGTTATGCTTTAAGATGCGGTGATAACGGAAAATTAAACTTTTTATTAGGGATAAACGGCGCTTGGGAACAACTTACTTCCGATGAAATCATGCAATTGAATCAGTGGCAATATATTGCCGCCACTTTCAAGGATTCCACTATGAAAATTTATATAAACGGCGATTTGGTAGGAGAACAGCAAACGTCGGGTAATATTTCCGCAAACAATCAACTTCTTATGATAGGCTCAAGTCCCAAACACAGAAACAAAACTTTTATGGGTAATATAGACGAGATTAAAATCTACAATATTGCAAAATCAGCCGAAGAAATCAGAAGATCTATAAATTTACCCGTATCGGTGGATGAAAACGGTTTGGTAGCGTATTGGCAATTCATATCCAATAACGGAAGCACCATTTTGTCCGACATAATCGGAGGCAATTACGGAACTTTTGAATTTTCCGATATAAACAATTCAAGAATTAATTCCACCATACCATTCGGTTCCGGATATTTTGATTATATAGATGTTAGTGGAAATTTACATCCTAATTTTAATGATGCCGGTGTATCAATGTCTATTAATATACTGGCTTATGATTTCACCTTTTATATTGCCGTAACCAAAATTGAAAGCGCCCCGAATGTTCTCCCGACCGATGCCGCTGAAATTTTTTCTTCTCAGTATTGGACAATTAAACAATATGATCCGGGTTCTTATTATTGTGATATAAAATTTTATCCTTCCGAACAATTTTTACCCAAAGATATTCAAAACCATTCAAATATATGCCTATACAAAAGAGATTTTAACTCCGACGGCGCTTGGACATTATTCGATACCGCTTATGAAGTAACAACAAATTATGCAAAATTTAGGAATTTTTCAGAACCTTCCGGTCAATATATAATTGCTCGCAAATATTCCTACTCTCCTCCTTCAAATGTTACAATTACTCCTCAAAGCGACAATATTTTGTTATCTTGGGATAAAGTGGAAGAAGCAAGCTCGTACAAAGTTTATTCTTGTAACGAACCGAATGGCGAATATCAAGATGTTACATCTCAAGGCAGCTTTGATGAAAATGGAAACAGAGTAACTTGGACAACAACAAACAATAATCTCACAAAAAACTTTTTTAAGATAAAAATCGTTTACAATCCGAGTATCAAATCGGAAAATAAATAAGATGCCTTCGGGCATCTTTTTTTTTAATTGAAAAATTTGTTAATCAGGGCATTTTTACAATATCACACTTTGGCACATAGAAAATTTTAAATTTTGGTATCCATTTATTTAATAAACATGACCTTTGATTTAAGATTGACTAAAATTATCCATAAATTTTTTAGGCAAAAAATTAAAAAAATAAAGAGGTAAACATTATGAAAAAATTCAAGATGGCAACAGTTGACGGTAATTCCGCAGCCGCTCATGTGGCATATGCGTTCAGTGAAGTTGCAGCGATATATCCTATCACTCCTTCTTCTCCCATGGGTGAATATACCGATGCTTGGTCAGCTTCGGGAAGAAAAAATATATTCGGCGAAACTGTAAAAGTTATGGAAATGCAATCGGAAGCAGGTGCTGCGGGTGCGGTACACGGTTCGCTTTCGGCAGGTGCCTTAACCACTACTTTTACGGCATCACAAGGTTTAATGCTTATGCTTCCGAATATGTATAAAATTGCCGGTGAAATGTTACCTACGGTATTTCATATTGCCGCAAGGTCATTAGCGGCACAATCACTATCGATATTCGGAGATCATTCAGATGTTATGGCTGCAAGAAACACGGGTTTTGCATTAATGGCAGCTTCCAATATTCAGGAAATTATGGATTTGGGTATTGTATCACATCTTGCCACTCTCAAATCGAAAATACCCTTTTTAAACTTCTTCGACGGTTTTAGAAATTCTCACGAAATTCAAAAAATAGAAATTATCGATTACGATACAATGAAAGAACTTTTGGAAGAAAAATATGTAAAAGATTTTAAAAATCGAGCTTTAAATCCCGACAAACCATTTGCAAAAGTAGGCGCACAAAATCCCGACGTATATTTCCAAGGAAGAGAAACTTCCAATAAATATTACGAAGCCACACCGGAGATTGTTCAGGAATACATGGATAAACTTGCCAAAGTGATAGGCAGACAATATCATTTGTTTGATTACTTCGGAGCCGATGATGCCGAAAAGATAATCATTATGATGGGTAGCGGTGCCGATACCGCCGAAGAAACCATAAATTATCTTACAAAAAAAGGAGAAAAAATCGGTTTGATAAAAGTTCGTTTATACAGACCTTTCTCCGTAGATGCATTAAAAAATATTATTCCCGATTCCGTAAAAAAAATAGCGGTGTTGGATAGAACAAAAGAACCCGGAGCTATCGGTGAACCTTTGTACCTTGATGTGGTTGCCGCTCTTAAAGATAAACCCGAAATCACTATCATAGGCGGAAGATACGGCTTATCTTCAAAAGAATTTACCCCCTCTATGGTAAAAGCCGTGTATGAACATCTCGACGGCAAATGCACTCATGATTTTACCGTGGGAATAAACGATGACGTTACTTTTAAATCTTTGGAAATAAAACAGAAAATAAATACCACACCCACCGGAACTATTAGTTGCAAATTCTGGGGATTGGGTTCCGACGGAACTGTGGGCGCAAATAAAAATTCCATAAAAATTATCGGTGACAATACGGATATGTACGCACAAGGTTATTTTCAATATGATTCAAAAAAATCCGGAGGTATCACAAGAAGTCATTTAAGATTTGGAAAAGAAAAAATCCAATCGGAATATCTTGTGGAAGATGCCGACTTTATCGCTTGTCATAACCCTGCATTTATAGGTAGATATGACATTTTGGAAGGTATCAAAGAAAACGGCGTTTTCTTATTGAATTCCCACTATTCAAAAGATGAAGTATTTTACCATCTTACAAAAGAAATGCAAAAAACAATTGTAGAAAAGAACATTAAATTTTATAACATTGACGCCCTAAAAATTGCGCGATCGGTAGGTTTGGGTTCAAGAATAAATACTGTAATGCAAACGGCGTTCTTTTTAATCTCCGGCGTTTTGGAAAGAGAAACGGCCATTAAGATGATTAAAAAAGCTATTGAAAAATCATATTTTAAAAAAGGTGAAAAAATTGTTAAAATGAATTGGGAAGCGGTAGATAAAACAAACGAGGCTTTACAGGAAGTACAAATTCCCAAAGAACTTCCAAATAAATATGTGGAAAATAAAAAACTCATTCCCGATGATGCCGACGATTTCGTAAAAAATATTATCGAACCCATTATGAGAGAAAAAGGAGACAATATTCCGGTATCTCAAATGCCCTTGGACGGTGTGGTACCCACAGGAACCGCCAAACTTGAAAAACGCGGTGTAGCACCATTCGTACCTAGATGGAATCCCGAAAAATGTATCCAATGCGCTTTCTGTTCTTTGGTTTGTCCGCATGCGGCTATCAGACCTAAATTAATAGACCCCGATGCTTTGAAAGATGCGCCCGATACATTTGTAACAATTAATGCCGCCGGCAAAGAAAAAGATAAATATCGATATAAGATTCAAGTTTACATCGAAGATTGTCAGGGTTGTTCCGTTTGCGTAAACGAATGTCCCACAAAAGCACTGGATATGGTTCCGATAGAAGAAGAAAGAGAACGCGGTGAAAATGAAAACCTTAGATTCTTCGAGTCTTTACCGGAAGATGTTTTGGCTTCAAATAAATTATTCAGCATAAAGGGAAGTCAATTCAAACAACCTTTAATGGAATTTTCAGGAGCTTGTGCCGGTTGCGGTGAAACACCATATATTAAATTAGCGACACAATTATTCGGTGAAAGAATGATAATTGCCAATGCCACCGGTTGTTCTTCTATTTACGGTGGAACTTTCCCCACAATACCATATTGTAAAAACAAAGACGGTAAAGGACCTGCTTGGGCAAATTCGTTATTCGAAGATAACGCCGAATACGGTTTGGGTATGAGACTTGCCGTTGATTCGAACAGACAATTATTAAAATCACACATAGAAAATTTGATTTCGGAAGAGATTGATAAGGAATTAAAAACCGCTCTTATTTATGCAATTAACAATTGGAATTCAAAAGATGATGTGGCAAAAGACAATGCCGAAAAAATAAAAAAACTCTTATCCATTCATGCTTCCAATGATAAATTAAAACAAAAAATTCAATCGATAATCGATTTACAAGATTATTTAATAGACAAATCCGTCTGGTCTTTCGGTGGTGACGGTTGGGCATATGACATCGGTTACGGAGGCTTGGATCATGTTTTGGCATCGGGAAAAAATATCAATGTTTTGGTTCTGGACACAGAAGTTTATTCAAATACCGGTGGACAGGCTTCCAAAGCTTCACCGCTCGGTGCGGTTGCAAAATTTGCCGAATCGGGAAAACCAACCAATAAAAAGGATTTGGGACTTATGATGATGAGCTACGGTTATGTATATGTGGCATCAATTGCAATGGGAGCCGATAAAAATCAAGCGATTAAAGCTCTTAAAGAAGCCGAAGAATATAACGGACCTTCGATTATTATTTCCTATGCACCTTGTATTAATCATGGAATGGATATGACGCAAACAATGAAAGAAGAGAAACTTGCCGTAGATTCCGGTTATTGGTTACTGTATAGATATAATCCTATGCTTAAAGCAGAAGGCAAAAATCCTTTGGTTATCGATTCAAAAGAACCCAAAGTTGACGTTGATAAATTATTGGATAATGAAAAACGATTTACCGCTTTGAAACTTACATCACCGGAAAACGTGGAAAAATATAGAAAAGGTTTACATAAATTTATTATCGAGCGATACAACAAATATAAAAAACTAAGCGAAGTTTTATAAAATAAAGCCCCGAAATACGGGGCTTTTTCTTTTTGTTAATCTCTAATTTTATTTTGCTGCGATTTGTATTTGACAAAAATAAGTCCTATAAAAAAAATTGCAGGTTAGCAAAGGAAGAATAATTTCTTAAAAGGAGGAAAAAATGAAGAAATTGCTTTTTATTCTTTTTGCATTAGTTCTGTTCACTGGATTGTGGGCGGCTCAAATTGTTTTTCAAGGTTTTGAAGGTAGCGATACTTGGAATTATACCAATGATCCATCTACATTCAATGGAGGCGGCGATACTTGGGATATAGTATCTTCAATCGGTTCAATTAGTCCGGCAACCGGTTCCTATTTTTGGGGCATCAGAGATTTGGATTGTCCCTCAAATCCCAATTCGGGAGTTGGAACACTCACCTTTGACGCTGTTGACGTATCATCTTATACAAACGTTAAAGTTATTTTCAAGTATTACACAGACGGATATGATTCCGGAGATTCATTACGCTATCAAGTTCAATATGATAACGGAACAACTTGGCCAAGTGCCGACTATGTGGATTGCGATAAAAACACCGATGCTTGGACTACCGTTACCGTTAATGTTCCCGACGGCACCAATTATGTAAGACTACAATTAAGAGCTCATCAAAATGGTGGTAGCGACTATGCCGGTTGGGATGATATTGAAATTACCGGAACACCTTCCGGTGCAGTTGAAGATCCCGACAACTTTACTTCTACCACTCAAAGTACTTCCGAAATTGATTTATCTTGGACATTAAATTCCAGTAGCGATGATGTAATGCTTGTTTATAACACAACCAATACTTTCGGAACTCCTACGGATGGCACATCATATTCGGTAGGCAGCACAATTTCCGGTGGCGGTACAGTTCTTTATAACGGCACAAACACATCTTATAATCATACAGGTTTATCAACTGACACTCATTATTATTACAAATTATTCTCATTCGATTCCACTATAAAATATTCCAGCGGTATTACAACGGATGCAAAAACTTATATGGATGTACCTACAATTTATGTCAATGAGTTGCAACCAAACAACAATACTACGTATGCTGATGAGCATGGAGATTATGACGATTGGATAGAAATATATAATCCCACCGCTTCCGATGTGGATTTGGGCGGAATGTATATTACCGACGACACAAATAATCCTACGAAATATCAAATACCCACTACCGAACCCGATTCTACCAAAGTACCTGCGGGCGGATACCTTATTCTTTATGCAGATAACGAAACTTCCGAAGGTGTAAGACATCTCGGATTCGGTTTGAATGCCAGTGGCGAAGAAGTTGCTTTGTATGGAAGCGACGGACTTACTCCTATTGATTCCGTAACATTCCCCGCAGTAAGTGAGGATGATTCTTATGCAAGACAAATAGATGCATCCTCTACTTGGACAACTTTCTTCCATCCCACACCAAATGCTACAAACGATACCCCTTATGTAAGAATGGATGTACCAAGTGGCGGTGAAATTTGGGAACAAGGCGTTACAATTAATATCCAGTGGTCAAATCAAAACTTCACCGATAACGTTGATTTATCCTTATACAAAGGTGGTGTATTGTGGATGAATGTTGCCAGTGATGAAAGTAATTCAGGTTCATACAGTTGGCAAATTCCCGACACATTAACAGTAGCCGATGATTACAAAATGAAAATAAACGGTCATACATTAACAACGGTTTCCGACGATAGTGATTCCAATTTTGAAGTTATAGCTTCCGGTTCGGCACCACAAGCCAGAGATATTTTAATAAACGAAATTATGTATAATACACCCAGTTATGATGATGAATGGATAGAGCTTCTTAACGTTTCGGGTCATGATATTACTTTAACCAGCGATTGGAAATTGGAATACGGCTCAACCGTTTATACATTTGACGGTACTCATACAATTACAAATAACGGTTACCTTACGGTTGCCGTAGGTAGTCATAATGACGGAACATTCAATCCCGATAATCCGTTTACACCCGATGTGGCAAATTGTACCATTGACAATTCCGGTAGCGACGATACAAATCACCTTTCAAATTCAACTACCACAATTAAAATCGTATATGGTACATCTACAATAAACGAAGTAACTTATGACGACGGTTCACCATGGCCTACAGCACCAGACGGTCATGGACCTTCTCTTGAAAGAATTGATCCTACATTAAACGACGATACCGCAGATAACTTTGCACAAAGTTGGGATGACGGTGGAACCCCGGGAGCTGATAATCAACAAGACACGGATCCTACATCTCCGGCAGACGGAAGCACGGAAGATTATGGAAAATTACCCGGCGGCGGTAATCAATTTACTTTGGAAGACGGTACAGGCGGTTCTACAATCACATTAAATTCTTTTAAAGTTTATTCGGGAAAAACTCATCCTCAAATCGGTACACACAAATCGATAAAAAAATATGTTAATCTTTCAGGAACTCCTTCGGATGCTACAAAAGTATTAATGTATTACACCGATAATGAATTTACAAATTCCGGCATTTCAAGTGAAAGCGACTTATGTCTTGCCGCTTGGGATGGCTCCGGCTGGCATGTTTATCCGAGAGGCGCCGATTCCGATACGGGAACAAATGTAGTTTCGGCGGACAATGTATCGTCATTCTCCGATTGGGTTATTATAGATCAAAATGATCCTCCTCTACCGGTAATTTTGAGTAATTTCTATGCTGAATTTACCGCTGACGAATTAGCCATTGTTTGGACGACGGAAGCCGAAGAAAATCTTTCGGGTTGGAATATTTACAAATCAACCTCAAATGATTTCAACACAGCTGAAAAGATTAATCCGATACTTATTAACGCTCAAGGTTCCTTAACACACTCATACACCTATCATT
>CAZUGB010000080.1:0-6912 GCA_964619925.1 uncultured Candidatus Cloacimonadota bacterium | reverse complement strand
TGTATGTAGATAGAAAAACCATACAAGGCAATTCTCACATTAATTGGATCTCATTCCCCGATTTATTCGAAGAAAATAAAAATATCACCGATATTCCAAGAGCCAAAGCTTCTAAAATATTCTCTAAAATAAGCCCACATCTTCCTCCTTTGATTCTATTTTCACAATTTAATGCAAATTTGGAGTATGACGGTTGCAGTTGGTCGAACATAGATTATTTGGTAAATCCCGTATCTTGTTATCAATTGGTGATTCCGGAAAATCGTAATTTTTATTTACCCCAAAAAGGAAGCGGTTTGCCGCAGGATTACGTTATTCATATGAATCCGAATGAAAATTGGGTGGGTTTTTGGATTCGAGGTTCCGTGGATTGGAGTGAAGCATTGGGAAAATTCAAAGATAAATTTGTTCAAATAAGAGCCGAAAATTGGGTTCAAACGAAAACCGATTTCGGTTGGATAGGTCCTTCCGATTGCACATTTACCTATGGCAAAGGCTATATCTTTTACGTTAGTCCCAAAGATTATCCCAATGGATTTGATTTTCATTGGCAAGAGGCTTCCAAAACCGATAAGAGAATTTTTATTAAAGAAAAAACGAAAAATTTTACATATCGTGAAAAAAGATACTATGATGTTATAGATATTTTGGAAATTGAAGATGCCGAAAAGGTTACGGAGATAGGAGCATTTGTAAACGGTGTATGCGTGGGAGCAAGCGAAGTTAAAGAGCTTCCGGTTCAAATACTTGCATATACAAAAGATTTGGTAGGAGCCGACGGGGGAAAAATATATTTCAAAACCGCTTCGGACAATGGCATTAAAGAAAATCATAATATTTTTGTTTATAAACCCGCCTTAAAAGAATTTAAAAAATCGGAATTAATTAGTTACGGATTTGGTTATCATCTTATTAAATTAGGCAAAAGCGAAAATGAAGAGCATTCGGACAAAATAACCTTGTCGCTGACAAATTATCCCGATGTGTTCGAGTTTCAAACGGAAATAAATTTCACATTACCGAAAAATCAAAAAATAACTTTGTCCGTTTACAACAGCAAAGGCAAAAAGGTAAAAACATTATTAAAAGGGAAATATCCAAGCGGTTCGCATAAAGTAATTTGGTATGGAAAAGATGATAGCGGTGATATGCTTTCAGGCGGTTTATATGTTTGCAAGTTAATTACCGAGCAGGACACACTGGTCTCTAAAATGCTTCTGATAAAAAAATAGTCTGATATTTTCAATTGATATTGCGAAAATCGTATTTTGAAAACCACCGTAAAAAGGTTTGACAGATAAACGTATATTTTTTAATTGAACAAATTTGAAATAGTTACGTAAGTAAAAAACTTTTTAAGTAATAAGAGAGGTAACATTGATAGTTTATGAATATTTAAAATCAAGAAAAGCATATCTTGAAAAAGGCTTGGAAAAATATCTTCCACCGGCAAAAACATATCCGCCACGAATACATGAAGCAATGCGATATTCCGTTTTAGCCGGCGGTAAAAGAATGCGCCCGATATTGCTGTTTGCCGTATATGAAATGCTAAAACAACGAAACAACTTAACTTCTTTGAATAAATTATTGCCTGCGGCGGTAGCTCTGGAATTTGTGCATACCGCATCTTTGATACATGACGATTTACCCATGATGGATAATTCCAAAGAACGAAGAGGCAAACCTTCTTTGCACGTCAAATACGATAATGCCACGGCGATTTTGGCGGGAGATGCTCTTATCACAAAAGCTTTTGAAATCCTTTCGGATATCAATGATAAAAGTATAGCCGTAAATTGTGTGAAAATTTTGGGACAGGCTATTTCCACAAGAGGAATGATTGGCGGTCAAACGGTTGATCTTTTATCCGCTTCCAAAAAAATAAATATCAATACGTTAAGATACATTCATCTAAAAAAAACAGGTTCGCTTTTACAAGCCGCCACCGATATGGCATGTGCTTTCTACGGAGCGGACGACAATCTTACTATCACTCTGGGAAATTATGCCATAAAATTAGGATTATCCTATCAAATTGTTGATGATATTTTAGACGAAGTCGGCAGTTTTGACATCTTGGGAAAAGCCCCAGGCGAAGATTCCAGAAATATGAAATATACCTATCCCACCATTTTGGGTTTGGAACAGGCGAAAAAAACAGCCGAAAAACTATTGAGAGATGCCTATAATCTTGTAAAAAATATGCCGAATAATGAGATTTTGGTAGAACTTGTAGATATGATAAAGGAAAGAATTCCCTAATATATGCCGTATATAAAGATAATTCGTCCGATAAATCTTATCTTTGTAATAATTACAACGCTATTCGGTTCATTGTATCAAAAAGCGAATATGCTAAACGGATATGTGATATTTGCTTTTCTTTCCGCCGCTATTATTACAGCCGCGGGATATGTGGTAAACGATTACTTTGATAGGAATATAGACAAAATAAACAGACCGGATAGAATGATTCCCGCAGGTAAAATTTCTCCCTATTCGGCATATTTGTATGCGATGTTTCTTTTTATCGTCGGATTGTCATTAAGTTTTTTTACTGCAAAATTTGCCTGTGTAGCTATGGCATTTATTAATACGATACTTCTTTTTTCTATGCAAAAAAGTATAAAAACGGTTTTCTTTTGGGAAATATAATAGTAGCGTATGCCGCCGCTTCCACTTTTGTTTACGGAGCTTTTGTTACGAATAATATAAAAAACATTATCGCCGTTAGTGTGATAGCGTTTCTTTTTACCCTTATACGAGAGTTTATAAAAGATGCTCAAGATTATGAAGGCGACAAAAAAATGAATGCGCGAACAATCGCCGTTGTTTGGGGAAGGGAAAAAACCGTTTTGGCTTCGATTTATGTGGTTATTTTGCTTTTTATCACACTTTTGGTATTATATAAAATGCGTTTTTTTTCTCTTAAATCGGCAGTTTTGCTTTTTGTTCTTGTGATTTTGCCTGTTTTTCTTGTTTTGAAGGATTTATTAAAAAAAATAAACGATAGAAATTTCAAAGTTACTTCGCATTTTTTAAAATTTGAGATGCTTTTGGTTTTGATAGTTTTTTTAGTGGGACGGTAGTTATGAATATCTATGAAAAATTATTGGCTTTAAAAAAGAAAAGAAGCAGTTACTTGGCTTTGATAGATCCCGATTCTACAAATCCCGATAGTGTGGGAGATTTGGCAAAATTATTCCAAGAAAACGGTGTTGACGGCATTTTGGTAGGCGGTAGCATAATGCTAAAAGATAACTTTAATACCGTTTTAAAAAATATAAAGGAATCGGTTTCGATACCCGTTTTGATTTTTCCGGGAATTTTTAATTTTGTTTCTCCTTATGCCGATGCACTATTGCTATTGTCGGTTATTACCAGTAGAAATCCTCAAATGCTCATTGGCGAACAAGTTCGAGCCGCACCTTTGATAAAACAATTTGATTTGGAAGCCATAGGCACGGGATATATGCTAATAGACGGCGGTAAAATATCTTCCGTTCAATATATGAGTTTTAGCCAACCTATTCCGGCGGACAAAAGTGATATAGCGGTAGCTCACGCATTAGCCGCTCAATATCTCGGAATGAAAATTATTTATATGGATGCCGGAAGCGGAGCGATAAATCCCGTACCCGATTTGATGATAAAAAGAATTAAGCAAAATATTTCATTGCCCCTTATTATCGGCGGTGGAATAAAATCACCGGAAGTTGCCGCTCAAAAAGCAAAAGCCGGAGCGGATTTTGTGGTTATCGGCACGGCTACCGAAGAAAGAAAAGAGCCCGAATTGATACGAAAATTTGCAAAAGCAATCCACGAGGCTACAAAATGATTGATATTCATACTCACATTTTGCACGGTATAGATGACGGTTCCGAAAGCCTTGAAATCTCTTTGGAACAATTAAAGATTATGCAAAATAGCGGTGTGGATACCGTAATTTTTACACCGCATTACATTAGAAATTCATATCATAACACAAAAGAAGTTATCAGGGAAAAGTTTGACGAACTTAAATCGGCAGCCGAAAAAGAAGGAATAAATCTAAATTTATACACCGCCGCGGAAGTTTATCTTGAAAAAGATATTATCCAAGATATAGAAAAAGAAGATTTTACCATAAATAATTCTCGTTATGTGTTGGTGGAGACTTCATTAAGCGAATTTCCGTCCGATTTGTATCAAATTCTATACGATTTGGTGGTGAAAGGTTACAAACCCATATTGGCACATCCCGAACGCTATTCAAACGTAGCAAATGATTTTGAAATTGCCCAGGATATAATCAATAGAAACATCTACCTGCAAATAAATGCCGGAAGTATTTTGGGTAATTACGGTAAACACGTTCAAAAAGCCGCATGGCATCTTTTGGAATACGGATATGCCCATTTTTTGGCATCGGATAATCATTGTAAAACCCAAGAATATATCTTGCCGAAAGCTATGGAAGAAATTGCAAAAAAATTCGATGATTACTTTGTGGAATTATTAACCGAAATCAATCCGAGAAAAGTTTTGCAAAATAAAGATATTCCTTATTTTTATCTTGAAAGAAGAATTGAACACGAACCCAAAAAAACATTTATGGAAAAAATTTTTTCACTGTTCAGATAGATTATGAAAATACTCATTACCGGCGCTACCGGTTTTATAGGAAGAAACGTTTTAAAGGAACTTTATCAAAAAAAGAACGATATTACGGCAATAGTACGCACAAAAACCCCTGAGAAAAAACTATTGAAAATAAAAGACAAAGTAAATTTGGTTGAAATCGATTTGGCCGATATAAAAAGATTAAAAGAATATCTTTCCAAAAATTCTTTCGATTTGATTATGCACATCGGAGCTTTGAGAGGCGGAAGAAAATTTGATAAAAAAACCTTTATCAAGGTTAATATCGATGCTACCGAACAACTTTTATTAAATGCAAAGGAAAATTCTTCCAAATTTATATTTTGTTCTTCCGTTGGTGTTTTCGGCGCCATACCTTCGGAACTTCCTGCGAATGAATTAACCCCGAGAAATCCCGATAATACCTATCATTTTACAAAAATCGAATCGGAAAAATTGATACAAAAATACTCTCTTCGCGGTGTAAAAGCATATATCGTTCGACCTGCAATTACCTATGGAAAGGGTGATTACGGTTTTCCGTTTACGCTTGTGAAATTAATAGATAAAAAGATGCTTCCCATAAGTTTAAAAAGAACTAAAATTCACCTTACGAATGTGGAACTTTTGGCTTCGGCATTCAAAAAACTTAGCGAATCCGATTTTCCCACGGGTTCCACATTTATTGTTGCCGATTACGAACCGGTGGATTTTTGGGATTTGGTGAATTTTATCAGTAATAAGATAAATAATTCAAACTATCCCGTATCAAGATTTATTCATCCGAAATATTTTGATTGGGGAGAAAGAATTTCAAAGTTTTTTCATAGCGAATTGTGGCTTTCAAGATTTGAATTAATTTCAAAAAGTTGGTACTACGACGTTAATAACAGCTACGAAAAATTAAATTTGAAAAAAATTCAAACAATACCTGAGTTCAAAGTTGTAATTGATTGGTACAAAAGTTTAAAAGGAGAGTAAATTGGCTGTTCCCATTATAAAAAATTGGAAAAATTACTTCCAAAATCCCGACGAAGGTTTGGGATCTTCTTATGAAAGAGTTGTTATCAATATCTTTTTGATGAAATTGGTTAAACATTTTTCCATAAAATCCGTTTTGGAAGTTCCTTCTTTCGGCTTTACCGGAGTATCGGGAATCAATAGTATGGATTTTGCCAAAAATAATTGCCGCGTAACCGTTTTGGATAATCACAAAGAAAGAACCGATTTGATAAAAAAAGTTTGGAAGGAAACCGGATTAACGGCGAATATTGAGTTTGTAAAAGATTTTAATAAATTGGATTTTCCCGATAATGCCTTTGATTTTTCTTGGAATTTTTCGGCGATTTGGTTTGTGGAGGATTTGGCAAAATTTTTATCGGAACTTGGCAGGGTTACCAAAAAGTTGATAGCAATCTTTGTGCCGAATACAAACGGTTTGGGATACAGATTTCAAAAATATTCTTCCGATGATGAATTTAATACGATAATTTTCGAGGAAAACTTGGATGCTGACAGAATAGAAGGCATAATGAATTTAAACGGTTGGAAGCTCTTTTCTTGGGATTATATCGATTGTCCGCCTTGGCCTGATATAGGAATGCCAAAGGAAAAATTATTTGCAAAATTCGGAATAAATTTTAAACAAGATAAAACTATCAAGGAAAAGAAACCGCTCACCATTTTGGATTATTTCAAGGGAATAGATAAAGATTTTTATAATAAGATGCTAAAATATTCCTTTGTGGAACAATATGCGCCGAATTTGTTCAAATCAATATGGTCGCATCATAAATGGATGTTATTTTTACCGGAAGAAAAATGAAAAATTGGATTATCAGCATTTTTTTGGGTGTGCTTTTTTTAACTTTATGGATAAAAATTGTTGATTGGCATGAGTTTTTAAATTATTTTGAACACGGCAATTTACTTCCCGCCGTAGGTTTTTCCGTTTTTTATTTATTAGCGTATTTTTTTAGAAGTTTAAGATGGAGAATAATTTTAAAGCCTGTTACCGTTTTAGGATACAAAGAATCTTACGCATATTTTATGAGTGGGATGTTAATTAATTATTTAATACCGATAAGAGCAGGGGAATTGGCAAAATCGTTAATTTTAAAATCAAAAAAAAATATTCCGGTATCAGCTTCTTTTCCTACAATATTTATAGATAAACTTTCGGATTTTTTTCCTATTTTGTTGGTTTTGGCATTGGTTCCCATATTGGCGGTTAAATTAAATTCCGCTATGAAACTGGTTTTTGTATTGCTGATATTGATTTTTTTTATT